>DATHIG010000711.1:0-19828 GCA_035490035.1 Actinomycetes bacterium | reverse complement strand
TGCTCGGGCAGCTCGAGCTGGAAGGTGGAATGCTCGATGTCGAAGTGGCCGGCCAGGCAGGCGCCCAGCCCGTCCAGCACCTTGCCGGTATCGACCCCGCGATCGACCACCACGTGGGCCGAGAGCACCGGCAGGCCGCTGGTGATGGTCCAGGCGTGGAGGTCGTGGACGTCCGCCACTCCTCGAGTCTCGAGCAGGTGCCGGCGGACCTCGGACAGGTCGACGCCCTTGGGCGCCGCCTCCAGCAGCACGTCGACGGCCTCGCGGAGCAGTCGCCAGGTGCGGGGCAGGATGAACAGGCCGATCAGGGCCGAGGCGATCGGGTCGGCGACGTCGAAGCCGGTGACGGCGATCACCGCGGCCGCGGCCAGCACCGCCACCGAGCCGAGCAGGTCGCCCCAGACCTCGAGGTAGGCGCCGCGCAGGTTCAGGCTGTGCTGCTGGCCGTGCCGCAGCAGCCACATCGACACCGAGTTGGCGAACAACCCGGTGGCGGCAACGGCCAGCATCAGCCCGCTGGCCACCGCCGGGGGGTCGGTCAGCCGCCGCCAGGCCTCGACCAGCACGAACCCGGCCACTCCGAACAGCAGCACGGCGTTGACCACCGCGGCCAGGATCTCCAGGCGGTAGTAGCCGAAGGTCCGCTGGGGGGTGGCCGGCCTTGCCGCGAACCGGATCGCCAGCAGGGCCAGGCCGATCCCGGCGCCGTCGGCCAGCACATGCCCGGCGTCGGCGAGCAGGGCCAGGCTCCCGCTGAGGGCGGCCCCGACGACCTCGACCACCAGCACGGCGACGGTGATCGCGAAGACCACAGCCAGGCGGCCGCGCTGGGTGGCGGCCGCGCTCCAGACGTGCTCGTGCGACATGCCGCCACTCTGCCACAGCAACCGAACGGGCCGGGCGAATGCCCGGCCCGTCAGGGTCGTTGCGCGCTCAGCGCCTCGGCGCCAGCATCGAGGCCTCGTCAAGCGCCTCGTAGAGCTCTCGGGTGGCGGCCGAGTCGAACGCGACGCGGTCCTCCCGGGCCAACCTGCGCTGCTGCCACCAGACGGTGAGTTCCTTGAGCTGCATGTCCCCCTCCAGCTGCTCCGACGCGAACCCCCCAGCCCGCGTCGCCCTCGCCGCCTCTTGGTTGCGGCGCATCGACAGGGCGTAGTCTCGCCGCCGTAGGTAACGAACCGGCATGATGCCGATCACCGTTGCGACCCTGATCCATCACAGAACGGTCTCGACGGCCGAGGGACGCACCCGGTCGCGGATCTCGAGCGCCTGCTCGGTCAGCGGGTCATCGACGCGTGGCCGCGGTCGACGCCGGGCGGCCCTCGCGCAGCCGGGGAGCCCGTTCGCTCAAAGGTCTCGTTCCCGAGAGTGGCAACCGGTCGCGCTGTACCCTCGTGAGGCCACCCAACCTGGAGGTGCGTCCTTGACCAACGACATCCGTCGTGTCGCCGTGCTCGGCGCCGGCACCATGGGGGCCGCCATCGCCGCGCACGCGGCCAACGCCGGTCTGGCCGTCGACCTGCTCGACCAGAGCCCGGAGGTCGTGCAGGCCGGCTTCGAGCGCATGCTGGCCGCCCGTCCGGCCGCCCTGGCGAGCCGCCGCCTCGCCGAGCGCATCCGCCTGGGGAGCTTCGAGGACGATCTCGACCGGCTTGGTCGCGCCGACTGGGTGGTCGAGGCCATCGTCGAGCGCCTCGAGCCCAAGCAGGAGCTGCTGGCCAGGGTCGAGAAGGCGGTCGGGCCGGAGGCGGTCGTCAGCTCCAACACCTCCGGCATCCCGCTGGCCCGGGTCGCCGGGGGGCGCTCGCAGGACCTGCGACGCCGGTTCCTGGGCACCCACTTCTTCAACCCGCCCCGGTACCTCAAGCTGGTCGAGCTGATCCCAACCGCCGACACCGACCCCGAGGTGCTGGAGCGCATGCGGGCGTTCGTCGAGCGGGTCCTCGGCAAGGGCGCCGTCGTGGCCAAGGACACCCCCAACTTCATCGCCAACCGGCTCGGCAGCTTCGCCGGCATGCATGACGTGCGCTACGCCCTCGACAACGGCTACTCGATCGAGGAGGTCGACGCCCTCACCGGCCCGCTGGTCGGGCGGCCCACCACGGCCACCTTCCGGCTCTTCGACCAGGTCGGGCTCGACGTCATGGTCGGGGTGGCCAACAACCTCCACGAGCTGGCTCCCACCGACGAGCTCGGCGAGCTGCTGCCGGCCCCCGAGCCGCTGCGGCGGATGGTGGAGGCCGGCCGGCTCGGCAACAAGACGGGCGGCGGCTTCTACCGCCGCGCGGTCAGAGACGGCCAGACCGTGTTCGACGTGCTCGACCTGGACAGCCTGGAGTACCGGCCGGCGGCCAAGCCTGACCTGCCGATCGTGGCCGCGGCCCGCGAACGCGACGACCTCGGGTCGCGCCTGCGCTTCCTGGTCGAGGCGGCCGACAAGGACCGGGGCGCCCGCTACCTCAGGGACACGCTGCTGCCCTCGCTGGCCTACGCCGCCCGGAGGGTGCCCGAGATCGCCGACTCGCTGGTCGAGGTCGACCGCGCCGTCGAGTGGGGCTTCGGCCACCAGCTGGGCCCGTTCCGGACCTGGGACGCGCTGGGCGTGGCCGACGGGGTGGCCCGCATGGAGGCTCTCGGCATCGAGGTCGCCGGCTGGGTCACCGAGATGCTGGCCGCCGGCCACCAGGCCTTCTACCGGGACGGCCGGGTCTTCAGCCCGCTGACCCGCGACTACCAGCCCGTCCCGGACGACCCGGGGGTCATCGACCTGGAGCGGCTGAAGGCGGAGGGCCGCGAGGTCGCCGGCAACGCCTCGGCCAGCCTGGTCGACCTCGGCGACGGGGTGCTGTGCTTCGAGCTCCACTCGCCGGCCAGCGCGATCGACGCCGGCGTGGTCGAGCTGGGGGCCAGGGCGTTGCAGGAGCTGGAGGGCGGCGGCTGGGCCGGCATGGTGATCGCCAACCAGGCCCGCAACTTCTGCGTCGGGGCCAATCTCGGCGAGGTCGGCATGGCCGCCTACCAGGGCGCCTACGACCAGGTCGGCGAGGCCGTCAAGGCGCTGCAGGAGGTGCTCATGGGGCTGCGCTATGCGCCGCGGCCGGTGGTCGCGGCCCCGCACGGCCAGACGCTGGGCGGTGGGGCCGAGATCGTCCTGCACGCCGACCGGGTGGTGGCCGCCCTGGAGACCTACATCGGCCTGGTCGAGGTCGGGGTCGGGGTGATCCCGGCCGGCGGCGGCTGCAAGGAGCTGCTGCGCCGGGTGGTCGCCCCGGCCATGCTGGCCGCCCCCGACGCGCCGGTGCTGCCGTTCGTGCAGCGGGTGTTCGAGACGATCGGCCTGGCCAAGGTGGCCACCTCGGCGATCGAGGCCCGCGAGCTCGGGTTCCTCGAGGAGCACGACGTGGTGGTGCTCAACCTCGAGCACCTGCTGGCCGCGGCCAAGCGGGAGGTCCTCGACCTGGCCGACGCCTATCAGCCTCCCATGCGGGAGGCGTCGGTGTACGCCGCCGGCCTGCCGACGCTTGCCGCCCTCGAGATGGGCGTGCAGACCCTGCAGTGGGCCGGCCAGGCCAGCGAGCACGACGGCGTGATCGCCCGCCACCTGGCCGGGGTCCTGTGCGGCGGCGAGCTGTCCCTGGCCCAGTGGGTGACCGAGCAGCATCTCCTCGACCTGGAGCTGGAAGCCTTCCTGGCCCTGCTCCACGAGCCCAAGACCATGGAGCGGATCCAGGCCCTGCTCACGACCGGCAAGCCGCTCCGCAACTGACGGATCACACAACCCCAGGCACCGGCCGGGCTGGGGGTCCAGGGACGCTCTCGGCCCCCTGGACAGACGGAGGAAGGCAGCAGCATGGACGAAGCAGTCATCGTGTCAGGTGCCAGGACGGCTGTGGCACGGGCGCCGCGGGGGGCGTTGCGGGCCAGCCGGCCGGACGACATGGCCGGGGCGGCGATCGCCGAGGCGCTGCGGCGGGCCGAGGGGCTGGACCCGGCCGAGGTCGAGGACGTGCTGCTGGGCTGCGCCATCACCGAGGGCAGCCAGGGGTTGAACGTGGCCCGGATCGCCGCCCAGCGGGCCGGGCTTCCGGACAGCGTGCCCGGCCAGACCGTCAACCGATTCTGCTCGTCGGGCCTGCAGACGATCGCCAGCGCCGCCGAGCGGATCATGACCGGCTTCGCCACCACCATCGTCGCCGGCGGCACCGAGCACATGTCCTCGACCCCGACGCCGACCCCGACCTTCTCCCCCAACCCGGAGGTGGTCCGCGGCCATCCCGAGTACTACATGGCCATGGGGCTGACCGGCGAGCGGGTGGCCGAGCGCTGGGGGGTCAGCCGCGAGGACCAGGACGCGTTCGCGCTGCGCTCCCACCAGCGGGCGGCGGCGGCGGTCGACTCCGGCCGGTTCGACCCGGAGATCGTCCCCCTGCCGGTCCGGCTGGACTGGGTCGGCGACGACGGCCGGCCGGCGCATTCGGAGGCGACCTTCGCCAGGGACGAGGGCCCGCGCCGTGACACCTCGGCCGAGGCCCTGGCCAAGCTCAAGCCCGTGTTCAAGCAGGGGGGCTCGGTCACCGCCGGCAACTCCTCCCAGCGCAGCGACGGGGCGGCCGCGGTGGTGGTCATGGAGCGCGGCCGGGCGGAGCGGCTCGGCCTGCGGCCGCTCGGCCGGTTCGTCGGCTACGCCGTCGGCGGGGTCGCCCCCGACGTCATGGGCATCGGCCCGACCGTCGCCATCCCCAAGGTGCTGGAGCTGACCGGCCTGCGCCTGGACGACATCGACCTGATCGAGCTCAACGAGGCCTTCGCCTCGCAGGCCCTGGCCGTCATCCGCGAGCTGGGCATCGAGATCGAGAAGGTCAACGTCAACGGGGGCGCGATCGCCCTCGGCCACCCGATGGGCGCCACCGGCACCAAGCTGACCGTCCAGCTCCTGGCCGAGCTGGCCCGCCGCAAGGGTCGCTACGGCATGGTCACCATGTGCGTCGGCGGCGGCCAGGGCGCCGCCGGCATCTTCGAGAACCTCCAGACCTAGGAGGCGCCGGCGAGCTGGCGGGACGGGACCGGGCAGCCTGGGACTGTCAGGTGATCAGGCGGACCAGGGCGGCGGTGAGCGCGGCCGCGGCGATGACCAGGAGCAGCGGGGCTCGCAGGAGCAGGGCGATGGCGCCGGCGGCGAGGCCGGCCAGGCGGGGGTCGATGGCGAAGCCGCCGTTGCCGCCACCGAGGGTCTGGGTGACCACCAGGGCGGCGAGCAGGGCCGGGGCCAGGTGTTCGAGGGCCGACTGGGCGCGTGGTGGGGGCGTGCGGGCGGCGACCAGGAGGGGGCCGGCGGCCTTGATGGCGATGGTGGCCAGGCCGACGACGATGACCGTGATCCAGACGGCGCTCATGACCGCCTCGCCCCGATCAGGCAGGCCAGGCTGGCGGCCACGATCGGCACACCGGCCCCGGTGAAGGGCATGAGGGCAAGGGCGATGACGGCGCCGCCGACGGCGGCCAGCAGTCGCGAGCGCTCGCGCACCTGCGGCCAGAGCAGGGCAAGGAACAGGGCGGGAAAGGCGGCGTCGAGGCCGAGCGACTCGGGGTCGGCGACCAGGTCGCCGACGAAGGCGCCGATGGCCGTCCCGCCGGTCCAGCCGACCAGCAGCAGCAGGCCGGCGCCGACCAGCAGGTGCCGGTCGATGCGGCCGTCGTCCCGCTGCGCGATCGCCCAGGACTCGTCGACCAGCAGCTGGGCGGTGAGCGCCCGCTGCCACCACGGTCCGGTCAGGACGGTGGCCACCGACAGCCCCATCGCGCCGTAGCGCAGGTTCAGCAGCACCGCCGCGACCACGGCCGTGGCCACTCCGCCGCCGGCGCCGAGGATCGAGGCGGCCGCGAACTGGGCCGAGCCGCCGAAGGTGGTGAGCGACATCACCACCGGGGCCACCCGGCCCATGCCGGCCGAGCGGGCCAGGACCCCGAACGACACCCCGAACGCGACGGCGGCGACCCCGATCGGGGCGGCGGCACGCACGCCGTCCAGGTAGCTGCGCCGGGTTGGCTCCGGCGGCTGGGAGTCGGGCAGCCGCCTCACGCGACGCTCCGGCCGGCCGGACCGCGGCGGTCGCCGGCCATGGCGAGGCGCAGGCCGGCCCGGACGAGCAGGAACCCGAACGCCCGCAGCGTGCGGCGGGACGCGTTGGCGACCCGGGACGGGCGGTCGAGCGAGCGCGCCAGGCGGTCCCGGCATGTCTGGCGGCGGAGCTCGTCGATCCGCGCGGCCGCGAGCTCATCGAGCAACATTGGGTGCACAGGGCCCTCCTGGACTAGAACACCAGCATACAGAGATCACTGGTGACAGACTAACCGGGGGGTGTGACATGTTGTCGGCGTCGCTGGCCGTTGGCGCCAGGTCGACCTGGCCAGAAGGGGTGCCAGAGGAGAGACTCGGAGAGGGCTGTCATTTTCGACGGGGGCTGTCGATTTCGTCCCTCCCCGTTTGTCTCGTAGGCAACCATCCCGAGAAGGAGGGACCCAATGAAGTACATGCTGCTGATCCATCAAGGGGACACCCCGACGCCGGCGTCGCCGGAGGCCTGGGCGACCCTGTCGGAGGACGAGCAGAAGGCCGTGTACGCCGACTACCAGGCGATCAACCAGACCCCGGGCGTCACCCCCGGCCTCGGGCTGGACGTTCCCGAGACGGCGACCACCGTGCGGGTGCAGGACGGCAGGACGCTGACCACCGACGGCCCCTTCGTCGAGATCAAGGAGGCGATCGGCGGTTACCTCCTGTTCGAGGCCGACGACCTCGACGCGGCCATCGAGCTGGCCGCGCGGATCCCGGCGGCACGCCTGGGTGGCGCGGTCGAGGTGCGTCCGATCGTGGAGTGGTAGCGATCCTCGAGCAGGCCTTCCGCGACCAGTGGGGCCGTGTTCTGGCTGCGCTGATCGGCTTCCTCGGCGACTTCGACCTCGCCGAGGAAGCCACCCAGGAGGCCTTCGCGATCGCCGCGGAGCGCTGGCCTCGAGACGGGGCCCCCGCGAACCCGGGCGCCTGGCTGGTGACGACGGCGCGCAACCGAGCCATCAACCGCATCCGCCGCGATCGCACGCTGGCCGCCAAGACCCGCCTGCTCCAGGTGCCGGAGGCAGCGGAGGACACGATGGACGCGACGGCGTTTCCCGACGAGCGACTCGAGCTCATCTTCACCTGCTGCCATCCGGCATTGGCCACCGACGCGCAGGTCGCGCTCACCCTTCGGACGCTCGGCGGCCTGACCACCGGCGAGATCGCCCGCGCCTTCCTGGTCCCCGAGCCGACGATGGCCCAGCGGCTGGTGCGCGCCAAGCGCAAGATCAAGTCGGCGGGGATCCCGTTCCGCGTGCCCCCCGACCATCTGCTGCCCGATCGGCTCGTCGCCGTGCTCGCGGTCGTCTACCTGATCTTCAACGAGGGCTACGGGGGCCGCGGCGAGCTCGCGGCCGAAGCGCTCCTGCTCGGGCGGGCGCTGGCCGAGCTGATGCCCGATGAGCCGGAGGTGCACGGCCTGCTGGCGATGATGCTGCTGCTCGATGCCCGCCGCGAGGCGCGGTTCCGCGACGGCGACCTGGTGCTGCTCGACGACCAGGACCGCTCGCTCTGGGACACGGCCCAGATCGCCGACGGGCGGGCGGTGCTCGACCGGGCCCTCGCCCTGCACGGACGCGGTCCACACGTCCTGCAGGCGGCGATCGCGTCCCTGCATGCCGACCAGCCGCGCGACTGGCCTCAGATCGCCGCCCTCTACGGCGAGCTCTCCCGCCTCACCGGCTCGCCGGTGGTTGAGCTGAACCGAGCCGTCGCGGTCGCCGAGTCGGAGGGGCCCGAGGCGGGGCTCGGCATCGTCGATCGCCTCGATCTCGACGACTACCGCTACCTGCACTCGACGCGGGGCGAGCTGCTGCGGCGCCTCGGCCGAACCGAAGCGGCTCGCGACGCGTACCACAGGGCGCTGGAACTGGTCCACGACGACGCCGAGCGGCGCCTGCTCGAGCGGCGGCTGGCAGCGCTCGGAAGGGCGCCGGCCCCAGAGCGACGATGACGCCTTCCGCCGAGCTCGCGGGTGCAGGCAACATGGGTGGGCGCCACCGCTAGGCGAGCAGGTCGGGGGTGAGGTCGGCCACCCGGGAGGCCCCGCACAACGCCATCGCCAGCTGGAGCTCGGCCGTCAGCCCCGACAGCACCTGTGCCACCCCTGCCGGCCCACCGGCCGCCAGCCCCCACAGCACCGGCCGGCCCACCAGCACCCCCCGTGCCCCAAGGGCCAGCGCCTTCACCACGTCGGTGCCCCGGCGCACGCCGCCGTCGACGTACACCTCGCCCCGGTCCCCCACCGCCCCGGCCACCTCGGCAAGGGCGTCGGCGGTGGCCAGGGCGGTGTCGAGCTGGCGGCCGCCGTGGTTGGAGACCACCACCCCGGCAGCGCCCGCGTCCAGGCAGGCGACCGCGTCGTCGCCGCGCAGCACCCCTTTGACCAGCACCGGCAGGCCGGACCGCTCGGCCAGCCAGGCGATGGCGTCCGGGGTGAGGCTGGGGTCGAACTGGCCGGCCTGGGCGAGCACGTCGGCGAGGCCGTCGTCGTCGAGCTGCCGCGGGGCGTTGGCCGGCCTCAGGCCCGTCGGCAGCCGGAACCGGTTGCGCAGGTCGCGCAGCCGGTTGCCGAGGAACGGCACGTCGGCGGTGAGCACAAGGGCCCGGTAGCCGGCGGCGGCCGCCCTGGCCACCAGCTCTGCGGTCCAGTCGCGGTCGCGGACCACGTAGACCTGGAACCAGCGCAGGCTGTCGGGGGCGGCCGCCGCGACCTCCTCGACCGACATGGTGGCCTGGGTCGACAGCACGTAGACGGCCCCGGCGGCGGCCGCCGCGGCGGCCGAGGCGGCCTCGCCGTCGGGGTGGGCCAGGCGGTGATAGGCCATGGGCGCGACCATCACCGGGGTCGGGGCCTCGACGCCGAGCATGGTGGTGGCGGTCGACACCGCGGCCACGTCGCGCAGCACCCGCGGGCGCAGCCGCAGCCGCGACCAGGCGGCCAGGTTGTCGGCCAAGGTCAGCTCGGCGTCGGCCCCACCCGCGATGTAGTCGTAGACGCCGGGCTCCAGCCGTTCGCGCGCGCTGGCCTCCAGCGCCTCGAGGTCCAGCGGGTCGGTCACGGACGGGTGACCGCCGGGCTAGACCCCGCCCTGGACCCTGGAGAGGAGCACCTGGGCGGTGGAGCGCAACCGGTCGTCGAGGGCCTCCATCAGCTTGACCACGGTCTCGGCGGCCCAATCGGCCAGCGCCCGCCGCTCCTCCCGGCTGCCGAGGTCGCGGACCTCGCGGTAGTCGACGATGCGGGAGGCCCGCCGGTCGTCGAGGCGCTCCCAGGACAGGATGCGGCCGACGGCGGTCTCGATGGCCAGTCGCTCGGCGAACAGGTCGTCGAACAGGCGCTTGGTGGCCGTACGCTCCTGCATGTCCAGGTAGACCCCGGCCCGGACGGCGCCGTTGGCGGTGAAGGCGACGTCGTAGAAGCCGAACGGTCCGGCGGCGAAGCCGACCCAGTTCTCGTAGCCGAACTTGGGGATGCGGAAGCCGGGACGTCGGATCGCGACCGAGTCGAACATGGCCTCGAAGAAGCGGTGGCGCAGCTCGACCGGCTGCAGCCCGCCGGCCTGCTCGGACGCCATCGGCGGGGGCGCCGCCGGCATGGAGGACCCGGCCAGGTCGGACGCCGCGGGCGGCGGGGCGGCCGTGGGCTGGGCGGCCGCTGGCGGCGGGGCGGTCATGGGCGGCGGGGCCGCCGTCGGGGGTGGTCCGGCCACAGGGGAAGTGGTGTCCGGCGCCACCTGGGCCGGCGGCTCCCGGGAAGGCGGTGGCTCGTGCTGGCCGCGTAGCGGCGCCGCCGCCGTGCGCATGGGCAGCGGGGGCGCGGCCGGCTGCAGGAGGTCCTCCGGCTCGGCCGCCAGCCCCGGGATCGGCGTGCCCATCGGCAGCGGCACCTGCCGCCGGCCGGACTTGCGCCAGTTGCGGGGCTGCACCACCACATCGAGGACGGGTGCCGGCAGCGAGCGGCCGATGCGGACCAGGCCGATCTCCACCCCGAAGAAGTCGACCTTCTGGTCGGTGCGGTCGTTGAGCCAGTCGAGGCCGCGCCGGAACTCCTCGTGGAACCGGGGCGCGACCCAGATGACCACCGCCGCGTCCAGCCCGGAGGCATGCACGATCATCTGGCCGAGCTGGTTGTGGTCGGTGGCTTCCAGGCGGTTCTCGATCACGATCGGGCGGCCGGTGGCGTCGGACCCGAGCACGTTGAAGGCGCCGGTGTCGACGTTGATCTCGCGCTCCAGCGGGGTGATGTCGATCCCGAGGGTCTGGCTCAGCAGGTCGATGTTCTGGAGGAACCAGGGGGTCAGGTCCGGCAGCTGCTCGCCCCAGAACGACTTGAGGTCCAGCCGCTCGAGCCGGCCGAGGCCGAGTCGCTCGATTTCCGTTCTGGCCGCCATCACGCTCCTTCCCGATCGCCCCCCCATTCCGAAGGGCAGTTGTACCGCGGCCCGCTAGGGCGCCGTCAAACCGGTCAAGTCGTCCATACCGCTGCGCTTGCGCCAGATAGGTCGCCGCTGGGCAAACGCGGGCGGGTCGTGACCCGGAGCCGCAGCTTACCCGGGTCGACCGGGAGTTGCTGGGACCTCTCACCAAGGTTGGCCACGACCAGTGCCCGCGACCCCGACGGGTCGCCCCGCTCAAGGACGACCAGCCGCCGCTCCGGGTCGACCCGGGCGATGGCCAGGTCGCGCCGGCAGTTGCCGAGCGCCGGGACCTCGCGGCGCAGCCGCAGCAGGGTCCGCCACAGCTCGAGCACCGGCCCGCCGGCCCGGTCCCAGTCGAGCTTGGACCGCTCGAAGGTGGCCGGGTCGTTGGGGTCGGGCACACCGGCTGACCAGTCGAAGGCGGCGAACTCGGCCCGCCGGCCCCGCCGGACCGGCTCGGCCAGCTCGGGCCGGTGGTCGGTGAAGTACTGGAACGGCCGGGTCTCACCCCATTCCTGGCCCTGGAACAGCAGGGGCAGGTACGGGGCGCAGGCGACCAGCACGCTGGCCACGGCGTCCAGGTCGGGGCCGACCAGGGCGGCCAGCCGCTCGCCGAAGGCCCGGTTGCCGATCTGGTCGTGGTTCTGGCTGCAGACCACGAACCGCTCCCCGCCAAGCTCGGCCGGGTCGCGGCCGTGGCGGCGGTCAAGGGCCGGGTAGTACTGGCCGGTGAACACCCAGCCGGCCTGGAGCGCCTTGGCCAGCAGCTGGAGCTCCTGGAAGCCGTCGTACCAGCCGGAGGTCTCGCCGGTGAGGGCGACGTGGAGCACGTGGTGGAGGTCGTCGGCCCACATCGCGTCGATCCCGTACCCGGTGACCAGCTCGGGCTGGTGCAGGTCGCTCTCGGCGACCACCGCAGCACCCCTTCTGGCGGCATGGACCCTGGAGGCCAGCTCCTCGAGGATGTGGACCGAGCTGCTGTCGTGCAGGTGCCCGACGGCGTCAAGGCGTAGCCCGTCGATGCCGTAGCCGGTCACCCACAGCTCGGCGTTGTCGAGCACGAACCCGCGCACGAAGTCCGACCCCGGCCCGTCCAGGTTGACCGCGGCGCCCCAGGGCGTGGCGTACCGGTCGGTGAAGTAGGGGCCGAACTCGGCCAGGTAGTTGCCGTCCGGGCCGAGGTGGTTGTAGACGACGTCGAGGAAGACGGCCAGCCCGGCGGCGTGGCAGGCGTCGACGAAGCGGCGGAGGCCGGCCGGCCCGCCGTAGGCGGCATGGACGGCGTACAGGGCGACGCCGTCGTAGCCCCAGCCGCGCGCCCCCGGGAACGCGGCCACCGGCATGACCTCGATCGCGGTGACGCCGAGGGCGGCCAGGTGGCCGATCCGGCCGACGGCCGCGTCGAAGGTCCCCTCCGGGGTGAAGGTGCCGCAGTGCAGCTCGTAGAAGACCAGGTCCCGCAGGGCCGGCGGGGTGAACGGGGCCGGCGGGGGTCCCAGGTCGACCAACCGCGACGGGCCGTGCGGGCCGTGGGGCTGGAGGCGGGAGCGGGGGTCTGGCCGCTCCCGCTCGCCGTCGAGGACCAGGACGTAGTCGTCGCCCGCCTTGGCCCCCTCCACGCTCCCCCGCCAGACGCCGCGCTCCCCCGGTTCCAGCGGCACCGTCCGGCCGCCGAGGCGGACGGCCAGCGAGCGCACCTTCGGGGCCCAGACGCCGACGGTCGCGCCACCGGGGACCAGCCGCGGCCCCAGGGGAGCTCCCCCCGTCACTGCGGGGCGAGCCAGACGGTGGCCAGGGGCGGCAGGGTGATCCGGGCCGAGGCCGGCTGGCCGTCCCATTCGATCGGCTCGGCCTCCACCACCCCCAGGTTGCCGACGTTGGTGCCGCCGTAGGACTCCGAGTCGGTGTTCAGCACCTCGACCCAGCGTCCCAACCGGGGCAGGCCGACCCGGTAGTCGTTGCGCGGCACCGGCGAGAAGTTGCAGAGGCAGACCAGCGGGGCGCCGTCGGCCGCGAACCGGATGAAGGTCATGGCGTTGTCGTCGACGTCGTTGGGGTCGATCCAGGAGAACCCCTCCGGCTTGGAGTCCTGCTCCCACAGGGCCGGCTGGCCGCGGTAGACCCGGTTGAGGTCGCCGACCAGGGTCTGCACGCCCTGGTGGTTGGGGTCGGCCAGCGAGTCCCAGTCGATCGAGCGCTCGTGCGACCACTCGGCCTCTTGCCCGAGCTCGCAGCCCATGAACAGCAGCTGCTTGCCCGGGTGGGCCCACATGTAGCCCAGGTAGGCGCGCAGGTTGGCGAACCGCCGCCAGGTGTCGCCTGGCATCTTGCCCAGCAGCGAGCCCTTGCCGTGGACGACCTCGTCGTGGCTGATGGGCAGGATGAAGTTCTCGCTGAAGGCGTAGATGAGCGAGAAGGTCAGCTGGTGGTGGTGGAAGCGGCGGTAGATCGGGTCCATGGAGACGAACTGCAGGGTGTCGTGCATCCAGCCCATGTTCCATTTGAAGCCGAAGCCGAGCCCGCCCAGGTAGACCGGGCGCGAGACGCTCGGCCAGGCGGTGGACTCCTCGGCCACCGTGATCGCTCCCGGGTTCTCGCGGTAGGTGACGGTGTTGAAGTCCTTCAGGAACCGGACCGCGTCCAGGTCCTCGTTGCCGCCGTACTCGTTGGGCTCCCACTCCCCTTCCTTGCGGGAGTAGTCCAGGTAGAGCACGGAGGCGACGGCGTCCACGCGCAGGCCGTCGATGTGGAACTCCTCCAGCCAGTACAGGGCGTTGGCGACCAGGAAGTTGCGCACCTCGTTGCGGCCGAAGTTGAACACCAGCGAACCCCAGTCGGGGTGCTCGCCGCGGCGCGGGTCCTGGTGCTCGTACAGGGCCGTGCCGTCGAACCGGGCCAGCGCGAACGCGTCCTTGGGGAAATGCGCCGGCACCCAGTCCACCAGCACCCCGATGCCCCGCTGGTGCAGCTTGTCGACCAGGTGGCGCAGGTCGTCGGGGCTGCCGAAGCGGGCGGTGGGGGCGTAGTAGGCCGAGACCTGGTAGCCCCAGGAAGGGGCGTAGGGATGCTCGGCCACCGGCATGAACTCCACGTGGGTGAAGCCGAGGTCGGCGAGGTAGTCGGGCAGCTGCTCGGCCAGCTCCCGGTAGGACAGCCCGTAGCGCCAGGAGCCGAGGTGGATCTCGTAGATCGACATCGGCGACGCCGGCGCGTCGCTCCGTTCCCGCGCGGCCATCCAGGTCCCGTCGCCCCAGGTGTAGTTCGAGGTGTAGACGACACTGGCCGTCTTGGGCGGCCGCTCGGCCGCGAACGCGACCGGGTCGGCCTTGAGGGTGAGCGCGCCCGAGGGGGTGACCAGCTCGTACTTGTACCTGGCGCCGGCGCCCACGCCGGGCAGGAACAGCTCCCAGATCCCCGAGGAGCCGAGCGCCCGCATCGGATGCAGCCGCCCGTCCCAGGAGTTGAAGTCGCCGACCACGCGCACGGCGCGGGCGTTCGGCGCCCAGACCCCGAACGCGGTGCCGGCAACGCCGTCGACGGTGGTCTCGTGGGCCCCGAGCCGCTGCCAAAGCCGCTCGTGCCTGCCCTCACCGAGCAGGTGCTGGTCCAGCTCGCCGATGGTTGGCAGGAACCGGTAGGGGTCGTCGATCGTGAAGCTGCCGGCGTCGTAGGCGATCTCCAGCTGGTAGGCGGGCGGGACCGCCGTGCCCCCGAGGGTGCCCTCGAACAGGCCGGCCGGATGGATCTGGTCCAGCTTGACCCGCTCGTCACCGGCCACGGCCGTCATCCCGGTGGCCTCGGGCCGGAAGGCGCGGACGACCACCCGGTCGTCCTCAAGATGGGCGCCGAGCAGGCGGTGCGGCTCGTGGTGCTCGCCGCGGATCAGCCGCTCGACCTCGTCCTTCGTCATGGGCTCGCTCCCAGGAGACGTCGGATGCCGCCGAGCGGGATCTGTAGCCACGGCGGCCGGTGTCTGGCCTCGTACATCACCTCATACACTGCCTTGTCGAGCTCGAATGCGCGCAGCAGCAGCTCGTGGTCGCCGGCCAGCCAGACGGAGTCGCCGGCCCCGGCCAGGTAGCCGTCAAGGAACGCATCCCGGTTGGCCTCCAACCAGGCGGCGGCCGGCCCTTCGAACCGGGCCAGCTCCTGAAGGCTCGGTCCCGGCGTGTCCGGATCCTCGCCAAGCACCAGCGGCTGGAAGGCGGCG
This sequence comes from Actinomycetes bacterium, assembly GCA_035490035.1. Lineage (GTDB taxonomy): Bacteria > Actinomycetota > CALGFH01 > CALGFH01 > CALGFH01 > CALGFH01. The sequence goes on along the minus strand of DATHIG010000711.1, from coordinate 5,082 downwards.
TAGTCGAAGGAGCGCAGCATCCCGGCGACATCTTGCAGCGGGCTGGCCAGCCGCCGCCGCTCCACCAGGCTGCGGGCCGGCTCCCCCTCGAAGTCGATCACCACCCAGCGGCCGTCCGGGTCCTCGACCTTGAGCACCTGGCCGAGGTGGTAGTCGCCGTGGATGCGCTGCAGGTAGCGGCTGCCGCCGCCGGCCGCCTCGGCTTTGGTGTAGACCTCCTCGATGGCGTCGCGGTAGCCGGTCACCTCGGGCACGAGGGCGGCCACCTGGGTGAGCTGGCCGAGCAGGCGGGCGCTGAGCCGGCCGAGGTCGGGCTGCCCGGAAGCCACCTTGGGCAGGGCGCCGGCCATGGCGGTGTGCAGCTCGGCGGTGAGCCGGCCCAGCGCACGGGCGTCGTCGGCGAAGTTGCCGGAGTCGCCGTTCTTGGACTCGTAGTGGTCGGCCACCCGCTCGGTGGCCAGCTTCCAGCCGTCGATGCTGCCGGGATAGAACCGCTGCAGGATGCCGAGGGTCGAGCCAAGGCCCTCGATCCAGCCGAGCGGAGCCGGGCAGGCCTCGAAGCCGGCGCCGGCCAGTGCCCTTGTCACCTCCAGCTCCGGGTTCTCGCCCGGCTCGAGCAGGCGGAACAGCTTGAGGATGAGCCGGTTGCCGAAGACCAGCGAGGAGTTGGACTGCTCGGCGTCGAGCAGCTTGCCGGGGCCGCGCAGCGTCTCGGTCCATTCTGGCATGCGGTAGAAGCGCAGCTCCTCGACGTTGGCCGCCCGTGAGAGCAGGTCGAGATAGACGCCCCCGAGCCGCTCGTCGCGGGCCGCGTCGTAGAACGGCCCGCCCTTGGGGCCCTTGGTCTCGTAGATCACCGCGTCGGGGACGCGGTCGGTGAGCTGCCTTGCCTCCAGACCGCGGTCGTGGCCGACCGGCAGGTGGTAGCGCTCGACCCCGCCGTCGACGTAGGCGACGGCCGCCACCACCGCGTACAGGCTTGGCAGGGCGGTACGCAGGGGGACCGAGCTCTCGACCCTGACCTCGGCGACGGCCCTTCCCTTGCCGGCGAACCAGCGCTGCTCCGGCAGGAACTCGGCAAGGGCCGTCTCCAGCTCGGTCACGGTCTGCCTACCTGGGACGGACGTGGAGCACGTGGGCCGGTTCCCAGTAGGGATCGAGGCGGACCCAGTTGGAGGACCCGTGCCAGGTCCAGGTGTTCCCGGTCAGCTCGTCGTAGACGTCGAAGGCGTCGGTGTCCCAGCTCAGGCCGAGCGCGGGCATCCACAGATGGAGGAAGGCGTCGCGGGTCTCACGCGGGTTCAGGTTGGCCACCACCAGCACGACGTCCTCGCCGGTCTGCTTGGAGAAGGCCATCACGTCGGGCGAGTCGACCAGGTGGAAGCGGAGGTTGCGCAGCCAGTGCAGGGCCGGGTGGGCCCCGCGGATCTCGTTCAGCCGGCCCAGGTAGCCGGCCAGCGACGGCTGCGACCAGCTCCTCGGCCGGTACTGGTACTTCTCGGAGTCCAGGTACTCCTCGGAGCCGGGTCGCACGGCCTGGTGCTCGTACAGCTCGTAGCCGGAGTACACGCCCCACGACGGCGACAGCATGGAGGCCAGCACCGCCCGGACCTTGAACGCCGCCGGCCCGCCGTGCTGGAGGTAGGCGTGCAGGATGTCGGGGGTGTTGACGAAGAAGTTGGGTCGCATGTACTCGGCCGAGGGCGAGTGGGCCAGCTCGTTCAGGTACTCCTCCAGCTCGACCTTGCCGTTGCGCCAGGTGAAGTACGTGTACGACTGGGTGAAGCCGATCTTGGCCAGGGCCCGCATCATCGGCGGGCGGGTGAACGCCTCGGCCAGGAGGACCACGTCGGGGTGCTCGGCCTTGACGGCGGCGATCAGCCACTCCCAGAACTGCACCGGCTTGGTGTGGGGGTTGTCGACCCGGAAGATCCGCACCCCGTGGGCGATCCAGTGGTCCAGGACGCCCTTGCACGCGGCGTGCAGGGCGGGTGCGTCCGGGCTGTCGAAGTTCAGCGGGTAGATGTCCTGGTAGACCTTGGGCGGGTTCTCGGCGTAGGCGATCGAGCCGTCGGGCCGGATGCGGAACCAGTCCGGATGCTCCCTGACCCAGGGGTGGTCGGGCGAGCACTGCAGGGCGTAGTCGAGGGCGACCTCCATGCCCAGCTGGTTCGCCCTGGCCACGAAGGCGTCGAAGTCCTCGATGGTGCCGAGGTCAGGATGGACGGCGTCGTGGCCGCCGTCCTCCGAGCCGATCGCCCATGGGCTGCCGGGGTCGTCGGGGCCCGGCTCGAGGGTGTTGTTCGGGCCCTTGCGGTGGGTGTCGCCGATGGGGTGGATCGGGGGCAGGTAGACCACGTCGAAACCCATGGCGGCGACGGCCGGCAGGCGCTCGGCCGCCTGTTTGAGGGTGCCGCTGGTGGTGGCCGTCGCCCCCTCGGAGCGGGGGAAGAACTCGTACCAGGAGCTGTAGAGGGCGCGCGGGCGGTCGACCCAGATGCCCAGCCGCTTGGAGCGGGTCACGTCCTTGGGCGGGTGGCGGTCCAGCAGCTCGACCACGGCGGTGTCGCTGGCCGCGGCCAGGCGCTCCGCCGGGTCGGCGTCGCCGCGGCGCAGGCCGGCCGCGGCCGCCTTGAGCAGGTCACGGCTGTTCGCCGGCACCCAGGCCATCGCCTCCTCGAACAGCCGGGCACCTTCCTCCAGCTCGAGGGTGATGTCGCGGCCGGCGTCGAGCTTCTTGTGCGTGCCCTGGCGCCAGGTGGCGATGTGGTCGGTCCAGGCCTCGATCACCAGCGACCAGGAGCCGGTCCGGGGCAGGGTGATCTCGGTCCGCCACTGGTGGAGTCCGTGGTTGACCTCGACCATTGGGATCAGCTGGGCGCGCCGGTCACCCGGCCCGCTCAGCCGCACGGCCGCGGCGATGATCTCGTTGTGGCCGTCACGGAAGATGGTCGCCTCGACCGGGACCGTCTCCCCGGCGACTGCCCTGGACGTGAACTCTCCACAGTCGACCTGGGGCCGAATGTCCTCGATCACGATTCGCCCGATCATGCTGAGCACGCTACCACCTGAACGCCGGTCTGAGGATCGGCGATCCATCCGCGTGTCTCTCGCGGTGGCACGACGAGCGCCTGCGGGCCGGGCATCCCCGGCCGGCGCTCCGGGGTGCGAGAGGTTCAGCGCCCCCGTGGGAGCCCGGCGTCGGGTGAGCGCGCGCACCCGCCCCACGGCCCCCCCTTGGCCCCCACGAGGGCCTGCTCCGGGACCGGCCCGGGGCGGCCAAAGTCTTTCTCGTCGCAACTTCCCTGGCAAGGAGCATCTGTGCCCCACCTGGAATGCCTACGCAGGCGGTGGAACGGGGGTACGCTCCGTGGCGGAGGCTGCGGGTCGTTACAGTGACGCCGTGAACCTCGCCGTCGCCCTGACCACGTTCGCGGTCATCTTCCCGGCCGAGCTTCCCGACAAGTCGCTGTTCGCCTCGCTGGCGCTCGGGACCCGCTTCCGGCCCCTTCCCGTGTTCTTCGGCGTCGCCGCGGCGTTCGGCGTCCACGTGGTCATCGCCGTTGCGATTGGCGGCGTGTTCGCCCTGCTTCCCCAGCGCCTGGTCCTGTTCGTGGCCGCGGCGCTGTTCGCCGGCGGCGCCGCCTGGCTGCTGCTCGGCCGGGCCGAGGACGAGGGCGCCGCCGAGGCGACGCGAGCGGCGGGCGCCGGCCAGGGCTCGCTGCGGATCGCCGTGGCCTCGTTCGGCGTCGTCTTCGTCGGCGAGTGGGGCGACATCACCCAGATCACCACGGCCAACCTGGCTGCCAGGTACGGCGACCCGGTCAGCGTCGGCGTGGGGGCCCTGCTCGCCCTCTGGATGGTCACGGTGCTGGCCCTCACCCTGGGTCGCGGCCTCGTCCGGCGGGTCCCGGCCCGCCTGGTCCGGCGGCTGACCGGGGTGGTGCTGGCCGTGCTGGCGGCGATCACCCTGATCGAGGCCGTCCGGGGCTGACCGGGCCGGCTGCTTGCGCCAGGCGGCGCGGCCAGGCACGCTGATGCCGAGATGGCCCGCATTCCGCTGGTCTGGAACCTCGCCCTCGACTATGGGCGTGTTGTCACCTGCGGCTGTCCGGGGATCCGGGAGCCGAGGTAGCCGAGGTCCGCCGCTCCCGGGTCTGCTGACACCCCGGCGCGCGTTGCGCGCCGGATCCCGCCCCTCGGCCCCGTGCGACCCAAGGAGGCACCGTGTCGGTCACCGACGAGCTGCTGCGCAACAACGCCGAGTTCGCAAGCTCCTTCAGCAACGGCGAGCTGCCGATGCCCCCGAGCAGGAACCTGGCCGTTGTCGCCTGCATGGACGCCCGCCTGAACGTGTACGCCCTGCTGGGGCTGGGCGCCGGCGAGGCCCACGTCATCCGCAACGCCGGCGGGGTGGTCAGCGAGGACGTCGTCCGTTCCCTGGCGATCTCCCAGCGCCTGCTCGGCACCCGCGAGGTGATCCTGGTCCACCACACCGACTGCGGCATGCTGACCTTCACCGACGACCAGCTGAAGGCCGACATCGAGGCCGACACCGGGGTCCGGCCCCATTTCGCCCTCGAGGCGTTCTCCGACCTGGAGCGCGACATCCGCCAGTCGATCGCCCGCATCAAGGCCAGCCCCTTCGTCCCCCACAAGGACGCGGTGCGCGGCTTCGTCTACGACGTGCGCAGCGGCGCCCTGCAGGAGGTCGCCTGACCTGACCCGGGAGCGGGTGGCCGATCGCGCCCGCCCACCTCGCCTCCATCGAGCCACGGAAGCTTCGGGCACCATCGGGCAGGGACCGGCGACGCCGGATCACCGGATCAGTCGTGCCCGCTCGATCCGCCTCGGCCCGGCCCGTCGCCCCCCGACGTTCCCGACCCGCCCGATTCCCCGGCCTGGTCGGGGTCGTCGTCGGCAGCCCGGCCACGGCCGGGCGCGGCCCCGTCGCCGGCGGCCGGGGTGGCCCGGCGGCCGAGCACCCGCTCGGGGGCGAGGTAGGCGGCCGTCCCCAGCAGGTCGCCGGTGGTCAGGGCGGCATCACCGGCGGCCGAGGCGATCCCGAAGTCGACCACCTTC
>DATHIG010000710.1:0-14403 GCA_035490035.1 Actinomycetes bacterium | reverse complement strand
GAGCTGGCCGCGGCCGAGAACGTCAAGCGGGTCGTCCCCCCGGTGAAGCTGTCCTCCCGCGACTGGCTGTCGCACGCCAAGGGCCAGGACCCCTACTGGATCGCCGCCTTCCTGGAGATCAAGACCGTCTGGCACCCGGTCGGCAGCTGACGGCCAGGGAAATCGTCTGGATCGCGTCGGGTAGCATGAGGAACACCAGCACCCGCTGACCGCCGGCGAAGCCGTCGCCGGCGGCACACAGGGAGGCTTCCAGTGCCCAGCGACCCGATGGACGCGATCGTCAACCTGGCCAAGCGCCGCGGCTTTGCCTTCCAGTCGAGCGAGATCTACGGAGGGATCCGATCGAGCTACGACTACGGTCCGCTCGGGGTCGAGCTGAAGAACAACATCAAGCGGGCCTGGTGGCGCTCGATCGTGCAGCTGCGCGACGACGTCGTCGGCCAGGACGCCGCCATCATCATGGCCCCGAGGGTCTGGGAAGCCTCCGGTCATCTCGAGTCGTTCTCCGACCCCCTGGTCGAGTGCACCAACTGCCACCAGCGCTTCCGCGAGGACCACCTGCTGGAGACGTTCGAGGCCAAGCACGGCCGGCCGGCTGAGCAGGGCGAGCTGCGCTGCCCCAACTGCGGCGGCGGGCCGTTCACCGACCCGCGCAACTTCAACCTGATGTTCAAGACGTTCATGGGCCCGGTCGAGGACGCCTCGTCGGTCGTCTGGCTGCGGCCGGAGACCGCTCAGGGGATCTTCGTCGACTTCCCGATCATCCAGACGGTCAGCCGCAAGAAGATCCCGTTCGGGATCGCCCAGATCGGCAAGGCGTTCCGCAACGAGATCACCCCGGGCAACTTCATCTTCCGGACCCGCGAGTTCGAGCAGATGGAGCTGGAGTTCTTCGTCGAGCCCGGCAGCGACCAGGAGTGGCACCAGCGCTGGATCGACGAGCGCCAGCGCTGGTACCTGGACCTGGGGCTGGGTGAGGAGAACGTGCGCGTGCGCGAGCACGGGGCGGAGGAGCTGGCCCACTACGCCAAGCGGGCGGTCGACATCGAGTACAAGTTCCCGTTCGGGTGGTCGGAGCTGGAGGGGATCGCCAACCGGGCCGACTTCGACCTGTCCCAGCACCAGAAGTTCTCCGGGCAGGACCTCACCTACCACGACCAGGAGACCGACACCCGCTACATCCCCTATGTGGTCGAGCCATCGGCCGGCGCGGACCGCTCGGCCCTTGCCTTCCTGGTCGACGCCTACCGGGAGGAGGAGGCGCGCACCGCCTCGGGCGGGACCGAGAAGCGCACCGTGCTGCGCTTCGACCCGCGCCTGGCCCCGATCAAGGTGGCCGTGCTGCCTCTTTCCCGCAACGAGCGGCTCAACCCGCTGGCCCGTGAGGTCGCGGCGCCCCTGCGCGAGCGCTGGATGATCGACTATGACGACGCCCGCTCGATCGGCCGACGCTACCGGCGCCAGGACGAGATCGGCACACCGTTCTGCGTGACCGTCGACTTCGACTCGCTCGAGGACCGGGCGGTCACCGTGCGCGACCGCGACACCATGACCCAGGACCGGGTCGGCATCGACCGGCTGGTCGGCTACCTCGAGGAGCGGCTGCCGAGGTAGCGGGAGATGGCCGTGCTCGCCGTGCTCGCCGCCGGCCCTGGTGTGGCCGGAGGCACCCCACCGGCGCTCGACCCGCTCGACCTGGCCCTTGGCCGGGGGGAGGCGGTGTTCGAGGCCATGCGCGTCTACGCCGGCCGGCCCTTCCGTCTGCAGGCCCACCTGGAGCGCCTGGCCGCCTCGGCGGCGGCGATCGACCTGACCCTGCCCGAGGGGCTGCAGGCGCTGGCCGCCCGGGCGGTCGCGGCCGCCGGAGGCGGCGACGCCGTGCTCCGCCTGATCTGCACCAAAGGCCGGGAGGGCTTGGGGCAGGCCGAGCCGGCACCGGGCCCGGCGGCGTTCGCCATCTGCACCGAGGTGCCGCCGGCCTTCGAGCAGGAGCGGCGCCGCGGCCTCAGGCTGGTGCTGCTCACCACCGCCACCGACCCGCTGGTCAGGGCGGCCTCGCCGTGGCTGCTGCCCGGGGTGAAGAGCATCAGCTACGCGGTGCACATGGCCGCCCAGCGCGCCGCCAGGGCCGGGGGCGCCGATGACGCCGTCCTGGTCGGGCTGGGCGGCGAGCTGCTCGAGGCGCCGACCGCCAGCCTGTGGTGGCGGGCCGGCCAGACCCTCTGCACCCCGGCCCTCGACCTGGGCATCCTGGCCGGCATCACCCGGGCCGCGCTGTGCGAGCTGGCCCCCGACCTGGGTCTCAAGGTGCTGGAGGGGGTGTTCACCGCCGAGGACCTGGCCGCCGCCGACGAGGCCTTCCTGACCAGCTCGACCAGGGAGGTCATGCCCGTGGTCGAGGTCGACGGTGTCCCGGTCGGCGACGGCCGCCCCGGCCCCGCCGCCGCCGACCTGCAGGCCGCGCTGCGCCGCCTGGCCACATCGATCGGCCTCGGCGAGGCATAATCAGCGGTGAGGAGGTCGACGATGCGGACGCCAACCAGGCCCCCGCTCCGGAGCAGCAACCCGGCGCTGCGGGAGGAAACGTTCACCGCCACCAGGCTCGACGGTGGCGGGACCATGACCGTCCAGGGGACGGTCAACAAGACCGCCCTGCTGCTGGTGCTCGCCCTGGCCACGGCGACGGCCAGCTGGGTGGTGGGCACGGCCGGCGGGCCCGGCGTGACCGGGTGGGCGCTCGGGGCCAGCCTGGTCGGCCTGGCCGTGGCCATCGCCACCATCGTCCGGCCGCGCTGGTCGCCGGTCACCGCCCCGATCTACGCCCTGGTCGAAGGGGTCGTCCTCGGGCTGGTGTCGATGCTCTTCGAGGCCCGCTACCCGGGGATCGCCACCCAGGCCGTGGCCCTGACCTTCGGCGTGCTCGGGGCGATGCTGCTGCTCTACAAGACCGGCGTGATCAAGGTCACCCAGCGGTTCCGCGCCGGCGTGCTCGCCGCCACCCTGGCCATCTTCGCCGTCTACATGGTGTCGCTGGTGCTCGGCCTGTTCGGGGTCCGGGTGCCGCTGCTCAACGACGCCAGCCCCCTCGGGATCCTGATCAGCCTGGCCATCGTGGTCGTGGCCGCGCTCAACCTGGTGCTCGACTTCGACCTGATCGACCGCGGAGCCAGGTCGGGCGCGCCCGCCTACATGGAGTGGTACGCCGCCTTCGGCCTGCTGGTCACCCTGGTCTGGCTGTACCTGGAGCTGCTGCGCCTGCTGGCCAAGCTGCGCGAGCGCTGAGCACGCCGCTCCCAGGTCGGCCGCCTTGCGCCCGCCCGCGTCAGCGTGGCGGCTGTCCGTCCTCGCGTTGGCGGGCCCGTTCGGGGGCGAGGCGGTAGTCGGTGAGCCCGACCACGTTGCCCCACGGATCGGCGACCTCGACCAGCCAGCCGGTGCGCAGCTCGCGCGCCTCACCGAGCAAGGTCACCCCGGCGGCGGCAAGGGCCTGGCCGGCCGCCCGGGCGTCGGGCACCTCCAGCCACAGCCGCGGCGAGGACCGGGGCGGTCCGGGGGCGACGTCGCCGGCCCGCACGACCAGGCCGGCCTCCTCGTCGCCCAGCCGGAAGCCGACCACCCCCGCGTCCGGGAAGTCGAACTTCACCCCCAGCCCGAGCCGGCCGCCGTAGAACCCCTTGGCGGCCTCCAGGTCCCCGACGTCCAGCAACACGTTGTCAAGGCCGAGCACGGTGATCTCGCTCATGAAGAGCATGAAACCGACGGCGGAGCGGCCCGTCAAGGCGTGTCCGAGTTGACAATCCGGGTCAACAGCGGGCATCAAGGTAGCCAACGGGCGGCCTGTCCCCCTGCCGCCCAGGGAGGTCGGTACCGGTGCCCCCTGACCCCTACGAGCGCCTCCAGGCGGCCAGAACGGCCGTGAAGGCGTTGAAGAACGAGCGGTCCATGCTGGCGGTCCGCCTGACCGAGCTGGCCAGGGGCAGCGACGAAGAAGCGCTGGTGGAGGCCTCGGTCCGGCTCGACGTGCTCCCGACCGAGCTGCTGCGGGCCGAGCTGAAGCTGGCTCGGGCCGACCGGCAGGCGGCCAGAGCCACCTTGCAGGCCGCCGAGGCCAGCCTTGCCAGGTCCCTGGCCGATGTCAGGGAGGTCGACGCCCCCGCGGACTCGCCGACCCCCGAGGAGAGGCTCGACTGGGCGGCCGAGGCCGAGAAGCACCAGCCAGGCCCGCCCGACGCCGCCGATCGGGCCGACACCGAGGAGGACGAGCCGGCCCCCGCCGGCGCCGGACGGGACCGCCGCGGCGCCGACGAGCAGTGGGTCAGGGAGTGCCGGCTGGCCGTTGAGCGGGCCGAGCGCCGCGTCCGTGAGCTGGAGGCGACCGTCGCCGAAGCAAGCAAGACGGGACCGGACGACGCCGCCCATCGGGCCTTCGCCAAACGGGCGACCGAGGCCAGAGGCGCCATCGAGCAGGCCAGGGCCGCCCGCGGCCAGGCCGAGCTCGACCTCATGCACGCCACCGAGCTGGCCAAGGTCGCCCTCGACGGGCTGGTCGCGGCCAGGGCCGGGGCCGACTGGCGGGCCCTCGAGTACGCCCGCGAGACCCGCACTGCCGCGGCCGCCGGGGTCGGGCCGGCCTGGGAGGCGCTGCGCTGCGCCGGGCTGCGGATCGCCAGGGCCGAGTACGAGCTGGACCGGCTGGTCGAGGAGTGGCTGAGCGGCCGCTCCTGAGGCCGGGTCGTTCCACCGGTCAGGGCTGGAGTGGGCCGAACGGGTCGATGCGGGGGTTGCCGAACCGGTTCTCGACCTCGGGGCGTGGCGTGCAGGCATCGTGCCCCGCAATGCGGCTACCCTATGGCTCAGCCCACGCGCGAGGAGGCGGAGCCGCCATGGCAGACAAATATGTCTACGACTTCGAAGAGGGCAACAAGGACATGAAGAACCTGCTCGGCGGGAAGGGCGCCAACCTGGCCGAGATGACCAGGATGGGGCTGCCCGTCCCGCACGGGTTCACCGTGACCTGCGAGGCCTGCAACGCCTACCGGGACGCCGGCCGGCAGTTCCCCGACGGCATGCTCGACGAGGTCGCCACCCACCTCGAGAACCTGGAGGAGGGCATGGGCCGCCGGCTCGGCGACCCCGGCGACCCGCTGCTGGTCTCGGTCCGCTCCGGCGCCCCCTTCTCGATGCCGGGCATGATGGACTCGGTGCTGAACCTGGGCCTGAACGACCAGAGCGTCGAGGGCCTGACCAAGCAGACCGGGTCGGATCGGTTCGCGTGGGACTCCTACCGGCGGCTGCTGCAGATGTTCGGCAGGACGGTGATGGGCGTGGCCGGCGACCGCTTCGAGGAGGCCATCGAGCACGCCAAGGAGGCCAAGGGCGTCCACAACGACCTCGACCTGGACGCGGGTGACCTGCGCGGCCTGGTCGAGGAGTTCAAGGGCATCGTCGCCGACGACACCGGCCGCGAGTTCCCCCAGGACCCCAAGGAGCAGCTCCGGCTCGGGATCGAGGCCGTGTTCGGCTCCTGGGACAACAAGCGCGCGGTCGACTACCGGCGCAAGAACAAGATCGACGACTCGCTCGGCACCGCGGTCAACATCCAGGCCATGGTGTTCGGCAACAAGGGCGACGACTCCGGCACCGGGGTGGCCTTCACCCGCAACCCGGCCAACGGCGACCCCGCCCCCTACGGCGACTACCTGGTCAACGCCCAGGGCGAGGACGTGGTGGCCGGGATCCGCAACACCCTGAAGCTGGAGCAGATGGGCGACGTCCAGCCGCGAGCCTGGGAGGAGCTCCAGGCGCACATGCGCACCCTGGAGCAGCACTACCGCGACATGTGCGACATCGAGTTCACCGTCGAGCAGGCCAAGCTGTGGCTGCTGCAGACCCGGATCGGCAAGCGCACCGCCTTCGCCGAGTGGGTCATGGCCTACGACATGCTCTCCGAGGGCCTGATCGACGTCGACACGGCGTCCCTGCGCCTGGACGCCAACCGCCTCGAGGAGCTGTTCAAGAAGGTCATCGCCGAGGGCGGTGCCGAGGCGATCGCGACGGGCCTGAACGCCTCCCCGGGGGCGGCGGTCGGCAAGGCCGTGTTCACCGCCGACGACGCCGAGGTGTGGGCCGAGCGCGGCGAGCCGGTGATCCTGGTCCGGCGCGAGACCACCCCCGACGACTACCACGGCATGATCCGCTCCCAGGGCGTCCTCACCTCGGCCGGCGGGACCAACTCGCACGCGGCCGTGGTGGCCCGGGGCGAGGGCATCCCGGCCGTCTGCGGGGCCGACGCCATCCGCGTCGACCGCCAGGGCAAGAAGTTCACCGTCGGCCAGACCACTGTCGCCGAGGGCGAATGGGTCACCATCGACGGCTTCACCGGCAAGGTCTACGCCGGCCAGCTCGACCTGGCCGACTCGCCGATCGAGCGGGCCCGATCCGGTGACCCCGAGGCCCGCAAGGAGAAGATCTGGCAGGCCTACGAGCGCTTCATGGCCAGGGCCGACGAGGTCAGGCGGCTCAAGGTGCGGGCCAACGCCGACACCCCCGGCCAGTCCGGCAACGCCATCGAGCGGGGCGCCGAGGGGATCGGGCTGTGCCGCACCGAGCACATGTTCCTGGGCGAGGAGCGGGTGGCCGCGGTCCGGACCATGATCTTCGCCGGCTCCGCCGAGGAGGAGCAGGCCGCCTACGACGCCCTGCTGCCGCTGCAGCGCGACGACTTCGTCGGCATCTTCACGGCGATGGACGGCAAGCCGGTCACCGTCCGGCTGCTCGACCCGCCACTGCACGAGTTCCTGCCCGACCAGGTCGACCTGGCCGTCTCCGTGGCCCTGGCCAAGCAGCAGGGAGCCTCCGAGGTCGAGGTCGGCGGCGAGGCGCTGCCGCTGGGCCAGGCCGAAGAGATGCTGGCCAAGGTCAACGACCTGCACGAGACCAACCCGATGCTCGGCCTGCGCGGCGTGCGCCTCGGCATCGTCAAGCCCGGCCTGTACGCCATGCAGGTCAGGGCCATCATCGAGGCCGCGTGCCAGGTCAAGGCCGGCGGCGGCAACCCGGTCGTGGAGATCATGATCCCGCTGGCCGCGACCCGGGAGGAGCTGTCCCAGCTGCGCGAGGAGCTGGAGCCGGTGGCCCGCCAGACCCTCGAGGAGCAGGGCCAGGAGCTCGACGTGCTGTGGGGCACGATGATCGAGCTGCCGCGGGCGGCGCTGGTCGCGGGGGAGATCGCCGAGGTGGCCGAGTTCTTCTCGTTCGGCACCAACGACCTCACCCAGACCGCGTTCGGGTTCTCCCGCGACGACATCGGCAAGTTCCTTGGCATGTACGAGGAGCGCAAGCTGGTGCCGGCCAACCCGTTCGTGACCATCGACCAGGCGGGCGTCGGCCGGCTGATGCAGATCGCCTCCCAAGAGGGGCGGGCGTCACGCTCGGGCCTGAAGCTGGGGATCTGCGGCGAGCACGGCGGCGACCCCGACTCGGTCCGCTTCTGCCACGAGCTGGGGCTGGACTATGTGTCCTGTTCCCCGTTCCGGGTGCCAACGGCCCGTCTGGCAGCCGGCCAGGCCGCCCTCGGCAAGGCCACCGCAGCCTCCAAGTAGCCCATGGCGGCCCTGCGTCTGCGGCCGGTCCGCCGCGCCGATCTCGAGATGCTGGAGCGCTGGTGGGGCGACCCGGAGGCGCAGGGCCACCACAACTGGTTCGGCTTCGCGCCCTCCGAATGGCTGCGGCGCCGGTTCGACCAGGACGGGCTGCTCGGCGAGGACCGCGGCAACCTGCTGGTCGAGCTGCCCGACGGCAACCTGGCCGGGGACGTCAGCTACTACGCCGTGCACCACGGCCCCAACCCGGGCTCGCGGGCGTTCAACCTCGGCATCGCCCTGCTGCCCGCGCACCGCGGCCAGGGTCTCGGCGCCGAGGCCCAGCGCCAGCTGGCCGCCTACCTGTTCGCCAACACCATGGTCGAGCGGCTGGAGGCCAGCACCGACGTGGAGAACCTGGCCGAGCAGCGGGCGCTGGAGCGGGCCGGCTTCACCCGAGAGGGTGTGCTGCGCCACGCCCAGTTCCGCGACGGCAGCTTCCACGACCTGGTGCTCTACAGCAGGCTGCGCGGCGACTGACCGTCACAGGGAGGCGTCACACTTGTCGGGTAGGGAGCGAACCACTCAGGGGGATCGGGCGTGACGGCAACCGATTGGGTGCAGCGGGGGACGGTCAGGGCCGAGCTGGAATCGGCCGAGGGGCGCATGCTCGCCCCCTGGGCGGCCAAGGCGGCCGAGTCGGCCGGGCGGGCCCGGCCCGAGCCCGAGGACCCGGTCCGCACCTGCTGGATGCGCGACCTGGACCGGATCATCTTCTCGCGGGCCATGCTGCGCGCCCACGGCAAGACCCAGTCGTTCATCCCCGCCTTCTCCGGGGAGGGGCCGGCCGCCGGCCGGCAGGGCGGCCCCTACATCGGCGACCACTACGTCACCAGGGCCACCCACATGCAGCAGACGGCCCGCATCGCCGCCACCATGGCCCAGGCCCTCGCCCTCAACGTGCCCCTGGCCACCGCCATCGCCACCGGTCACGACCTCGGCCACGCCTGCTTCGGCCACGGCGGCGAGGCCGCCCTCCAGCAGGTCGCCCCGGGCGGATTCGACCACGCCGGCCAGGGGGCGCGGCTGCTCAGCCTGCTCGAGCCCCGCAACCTCACCGCCGAGGTGCTGGAGGGCATCGCCAGGCATTCCTGGAAGCACCGGCCGCCATCGACCCTTGAGGGACTCTGCGCCCGCCTGGCCGACCGCATCGCCTACCTGACCGCCGACCTCACCGACGCCCTGCGGGCCGGGGTGCTGCGCGGCGTCGACCAGGTCCCGGCCGAGGTGCGGCGGGTCCTCGGCGAGAACCCCGCCGACATGATCGGCGTCCTGGTCGAGGACGTGATCCGCCACTCCCGCGCCACCCCCCGGGTCGTCCAGGGCGACGCCTGCGCGCAGGCCATGACCGTCATGCGGGGGTTCATGTTCGAGCATGTCTACCTGCGGCCCGAGGCCGAGCGCCAGACCGAGCGGGCGACCAGGCTGCTCACCGACCTGTACGGCTACTACCTGCAACACCCCGACACCATGCCCATGGGGGCCAGCCTGGCCACCGACCCGGTCGAGCAGCAGGCCGTCGACGCCATCGCCGGCATGACCGACCGCTACGCCCTGGCCGCCTGGAAGGCCGCCTTCGCCCCGGAAGCGGTGTAGGTGCCCGGCCGCCTCGGCCCCCGGCGAGGAGACGACCAGGGTCCGGGCCGCGGCCCCCGGTAGCCGCTGCGTCACCGTCGGGGGTGGTGCGTACAATGCCCCGGTGACCCGACGGGTCCTTCCCCTTGGGCAGGTAGGAGTCTTCTGACGCGTCGAGGTGAAGGACACCGTGGCCGGCCGCATCCGTGACGAGTCGATCGCCGAGCTCCGCGAGGCGACCGATGTCGTCGCCCTGGTCGCCGAGTACGTGACCCTCCGCCCGGGCGGCGGCACCCGCATGAAGGGCCTGTGCCCCTTCCACCAGGAGAAGACCCCCTCGTTCACGGTCGACTCCTCACGAGGGCTTTGGCACTGCCTGGCCGGAGAGACCCGAGTTCTCACCTGGCAAGGTGTCCGGCCGATCCGTGAGCTTGCCGGCGGCACCCACCGCATCCTGGCCAGGGACGGGAACTGGGTCGATGCCCCGTTCTACTCGTTCGGTGTGCAACCGCTGATGCAGCTGGTGGTCAGTCGCAATGGGCAGGTCAAGGAGCTGTTCGCGACGGCCGAGCACCGCTGGTTCATCCACAGCGGCGCAAGTCATCACACGGACCGGGTGGTCACGACGTACGAACTCCGGTCTGGGCATCGGCTCATGTCCAGGTTCCCAGGGACCCGGGTGAAGCGGACGACGCCTTCGCCCTTCGGCATCGCCCACGGCATCACGTTCGGTGATGGCCACCGGAACGGCTCCGGCAGCATGGCCCAGCTCGACCCGGTCAAGGACGTCGCGCTGCTCAAGTGGTTCCCGCACAGCTTCGTCACAGAGCGTGAGGACCGTATCCTCGTGCACCATCTGCCGCGCATGTTCAAGGAGCTCCCGCCGCTCGACGAGTCGGTCTCCTACCTGTACGGATGGCTGGCAGGCTATGTCGCCGCCGATGGCCACGTCGCCAAGGACGGCACGGTCATGCTCAACTCCGCAGACCGTGAGACGCTCGAGAAGGTTCGTGCCGTCTGCACCCGCCTCGGCATCGGCACCTACGGTGTCACCGAACAGGTCCGCGAGGGTTTCCCCGGCCGGGAGCCCAGCTCGGGCTTCCGGATCCACCTCGTCAATGAGGACCTGACCGAGGAGTTCTTCCTCCTCGACCAGCACCGGATCCGCTTCTCCTCCTCGCCGAAGGCGTACGCCCGGCGTGGCTGGGTCGTCCGGTCGGTTGAGCCCACCGACCGGGTCGAGGAGGTCTACTGCGCCGTCGTGGACCCGGGGCACGCCTTCGTGCTCGAGGACAATATTCTCACGGGCAACTGCTTCGGCTGCAGTCAAGGCGGAGACGCGATCGACTTCCTGATGAAGCAGGAGACGCTGTCGTTCACCGAGGCGGTGGAGCGCCTGGCCCACCGGGCCGGGATCGAGCTGCGCTACGAGGGCCGCTCGGCAGGGGAGCGGGGCAGCATGGGGCGCAAGAGCCGGCTGGTGGCCGCCCACGCCGAGGCGGTCGAGTTCTACCAGCGGGCCCTGATCGAGTCCCCGGACGGGCGCAACGCCCGGGCCTACCTGACGTCGCGGGGGATCGACCGGGCGGTGGCCGAGCGCTTCCGGCTCGGCTGGTCGCCCGCCAGGAGCTGGGACGCGCTGGTCGGGCACCTCCGGGGCAAGGGGTTCCGGCCCGAGGAGCTGACCGAGGCCGGGCTGGCCCGGACCGGCCCCCGCGGGCTGCGCGACGCCTTCCACGCCAGGGTGCTGTTCCCGATCTTCGACGTCGCCGGCGACCCGGTCGCCTTCGGCGGGCGGCTGCTGGACGTCGACGAGGGCCGCGGGCCCAAGTACGTGAACACCGCCGAGACCCCGATCTGGCACAAGGGCCGGGCTCTGTACGCGCTGAACTGGGCCAAGACGGCGATCGTGCAGAACGGGTTCGCGGTGGTGGTGGAGGGCTACACCGACGTGATCGCCTGCCACCAGGCCGGCGTCGCCCAGGCCGTCGCCACCTGCGGCACCGCCCTGCGGGCCGAGCACTTCAAGCTGCTCGGCCGCTTCACCGGGAAGGTGGTGCTCTCCTTCGATGCCGACTCCGCCGGGTCGACCGCGGTGGAGCGCGGGATTCGTGAGTGGATCAGCACACCTGAGGCGACCTTTTCGACGCATGTGATCGTTGTGCCAGGAGGCGCCGATCCCGCCGAATTCATCGCCAGTCGCGGTGTTGAAGCATTCCGTGCGCTGGTGGCTGACTCGGAGCCGCTTGTCCGCTGGTGGCTGGACCGGCACCTGGCGCGCTACCAGCTGGTGACGCCTGAGGAGCGGCGGCGCGCCGGGCAGGACGTCATCCCCATTGTTCAGAGCGTTCCCGACTACATGCAGAGAACTGGGTACGCTCGCTACGTCGTACAGCGACTTCACCTTGATGAAGCCGAATACCTGGCCATGGTCGCCGGCCACCCCGCCGCCCGGCCCCGGGTCGAGGTGAAGGCCCCGCCCCGCTCGCGCAGTCCCCAGGCCAGGGTCGAGTGCGAGGCGCTCAAGTTCGCCCTCCAGCACCCGGACTGGGCCGCCGAGGCGGCCGAGCGCTGGGCGCCCGACTGGTTCAGCACCCCCGGCACCCTGGCCGCGTTCACCGCCCTGCGCGAGGCCGGCGGCCCCGGCAAGCCGCTGGAGGCGGTGCTGGAGGCTGCCGCCACCGAAACCGACCGCCGCTTCCTGCGTGGCCTTGCCGTCGAGTCGTTCGCGGCCGAGGAAAACCGGGCGTACGCTGACGAGGTATTCCGACGGTTGGAGGAGCTCCGCCTCACCCGCGTCATCGACCAGCTCAAGGGGACCTTGCAGCGTATGAATCCGGTGGAGCAGCCGCACGAGTACACTCGAGTCTTCGAAGAGCTCATCGCCCTCGAGGCCCGACGGCGAGCCCTGCGGGAGCCGCGGCCCGAAGGCGACGGGAATCTCCCCGAGCGCCCCGCCTAGGTGGGAATGCGGCGCTCCCGCGTGGGTCCGCACGGAACGAGAGGTACCTGAGCAGATGGCGATCGCCAAGGAGGCGCAGATCGACGAGGTCCGCGACCTCGTCGCCAAGGGCAAGGAGCGCGGCTTCCTCACCAACGAGGAGGTCATCGAGGCGCTCGCCCCCGTCGACGTCTCGGCCGAGCAGATGGACAACATCCTGCAGCACCTGCAGGACGAGAACATCGAGGTCGTCGAGATGGTCGACGAGCTCGACGCCGAGGAGTTCGCCCGCGAGGCCCGCTCGGCCCGCGACGAGGAGCTCGCCCTCAAGGCCCCGACCAACGACCCCGTCCGCATGTACCTCAAGGAGATCGGCAAGGTGCCGCTCCTGACCGCGGAGCAGGAGGTCATCCTGGCCAAGGCGATCGATGAGGGCGAGGCCGCCACCGCCGAGATCGACAAGGCCACCGACAACGGCCGCAAGCTCACCCCGACCCGGCTGCGCGAGCTGCAGCGCACCGAGCGCCACGGCCAGCTGGCCAAGAAGAAGCTGATCGAGGCCAACCTGCGCCTGGTGGTGTCGATCGCCAAACGCTACGTGGGCCGCGGCATGCTGTTCCTGGACCTCATCCAGGAGGGCAACCTCGGCCTCATCCGGGCGGTCGAGAAGTTCGACTACAACAAGGGCTTCAAGTTCTCGACCTACGCCACCTGGTGGATCCGCCAGGCCATCACCCGGGCGATCGCCGACCAGGCCCGAACCATCCGCATCCCGGTGCACATGGTCGAGACGATCAACAAGCTGATCCGCATCCAGCGTCAGCTCCTCCAGGACCTGGGCCGCGAGCCGACCCCCGAGGAGATCGGCCGCGAGATGGAGTTCTCGCCCGAGAAGGTCCGCGAGATCCTCAAGGTCAGCCAGGAGCCGGTCAGCCTTGAGACCCCCATCGGCGAGGAGGAGGACTCCCACCTCGGCGACTTCATCGAGGACTCCGACGCGGTCGTCCCGGTCGACGCGGCCAGCTTCATCCTGCTCCAGGAGCAGCTCGACTCGGTCCTGCACACGCTCTCGGAGCGGGAGAAGAAGGTCATCCAGCTCCGCTTCGGCCTCACCGACGGCCACCCCCGCACCCTCGAAGAGGTCGGCCGCGAATTCGGCGTGACCCGCGAGCGCATCCGCCAGATCGAGTCCAAGACCCTCTCCAAGCTGCGCCACCCCTCCCGCAGCCAGAAGCTCCGCGACTACCTCGAGTAGCCGGGTCGGTTCCGGCGCAGAAAACGCCGTCTGAGCTACGGCAACGCTGATCCAAGGGTCTTGGTGCTATGGCCACCTCGGGGGGTGGTGCGGTCGCACCGTATGGTGGGCTTCGCGCTGATCCATCGCGGGTCCGCGGCGCCCCGGCCGAATCACCCGCAGGGGATGATGGCCGCTCACCCGTCCCGGGTGAGCGTTAGGCGGATACGCCCGTGGCGGGCGGGAGCGGCGATGGCTGCTCACGGCAGGGCCGACGGTCCGCTGTTGGAGGGGAGGGAGGCAGGGTGATCGCGGTTCTGCTGGTGGCCCACTGCCACGGCACGTCGGACGGCGCCGCAACGTTGGCACTGGCCAGGTCAGGTGACCTCGGGTGAGCTTCCACGACACGATGGAATGGGTCGTCAGGGGATTCGAGATCGCGGGTGTGGCGATCCTGGTGGGGGGCTCGCTGGTGGCCTTCGTGTCGGCCGCGCTCGGGCTTGGCCGCAGCGGCGGTCGGGCCGCCTACGAGCGCGCCCGACAGGAGGTCGGCCAGGCGATTCTGCTGGGCCTGCAGGTCTTGATCATCGCCGACATCGTGCTGACGATCACGGTCGACCGCACCTTCGACAGCGCCCTCACGCTCGGGCTGATCGTCCTGGTGCGAACGTTCCTCAGCTTCTCCCTGGAGATCGAGCTGGAAGGGACCCTGCCCTGGCGTCGCGGCTCGACGGGGAAGCGGCCGGAGGAACCAGCCAGCGCCGGCGATGGGTCAGGATGAGCGAAGCGGTTGGATGGCCCGGCCGATCCGATCGGGTCGGCCGACAGCTGGCGACGGTTCGTCGGCCTCATGCCGCGGGGCGAGCTGGAGGTGGTGGACGGAGGCGGGCACATGGTCTGGTGGGACGACCCCAGCCGGATCGGCGGTCGCGTGGCGCGATTCCTTGCCGAATGAGCGGAGCCCCGGGAGGTGCTCAGGGTTTCGCTCCAAAGCGTAGTCCGGAGGGTCGCTG
>DATHIG010000709.1:0-2601 GCA_035490035.1 Actinomycetes bacterium | reverse complement strand
TCGCAATGCAAGATGTAGTTGTGGTGCCCAGCTTGCCCTGGCACGCTGCTTGGCTGCAACACCGGAGGGGGAAGAACCGTATTGGCCCGCACCGGGAGACGGGATGACCGACATCGATACCTGGGAATGGTTCGGCAACCGGACCTTCCACTACAGCCAGTTCGAACCGCTGGCCAAGCTGCGCACGGCCAAGGAGCGGCTCGGCCTGACCGTCTCGGTCTGTCTGCCGACCCGCGACGAGGCCGCGACCGTTGGCGGCATCGTCCGCAACCTGCGGCGGAACCTGCTGGAACGTGCCCGGCTGATCGACGAGATCGTGGTCATGGACGCCGGCTCCGGCGACGACACCGCGGCCATCGCCCAGGCCGAGGGGGCGCGGGTCTTCTTCGAGCACGACGTGCTGCCCGGCGAGGGCCCAGGGTCGGGCAAAGGCGAGGCGCTGTGGAAGAGCCTGCACGCCTGCCAGGGCGACCTGATCTGCTGGATCGACGCCGACATCCGCAACTTCCACCCCCGCTTCGTCTACGGGTTGCTGGGGCCGCTGCTGCTCGACCCGCGGATCCGGTATGTGAAGGCGTTCTACGAACGACCGATCCGCGAGCGCAACGCCCTCCGGGCCACCGGCGGCGGCCGGGTGACCGAGCTGCTGGCCCGCCCGCTCATCAACCTGCTCTGGCCGGAGCTGGCCGGCATCGTGCAGCCGCTCTCGGGTGAGTACGCCGGGCGTCGGGATACCCTGGAGCAGGTGCCCTTCTTCTCCGGTTACGGGGTCGAGCTGGGTCTGCTGGTCGACATCGCCGCCCGGTTCGGGGTCGACGGCATCGCCCAGGTCGACCTGGACCGGCGCGTCCACCGCAACCAGGACATGCAGGCGCTGGGCCGCATGAGCTTCGGGATCCTCCAGGCGGTGTTCCTGCGCCTGGCCGAGGAGGGCCGCTCGGTCCCCGGCAACTACGGCACCACCCTGGTGCAGTTCTCCAACCAGCTGTACGAGTACAAGCCGGAGCCGCGCGAGATCGTCACCACCAGGCGCCCACCGATCGTCACCGTCGACGACTACCGGCGGAGGCGGGCCGATCCTGTGGCCGCGTCCGAGTAGCGTGGCCGGCCTGCCCCTCGCCGACGCCGGGCCGCTGCTCGACCGGCTCGCCCCGGCGCTGCTGTTCTCCGACGTGGACGGGACCCTGGTCGGCCGGGCCGGCTCGCTGCTGGCCGACCTGGACGGCCGCCCGACCCTGGCCGCGGCGCAGGCCCTGGTCGCCGCCCACCGGGCCGGGCTGGAGGTGGTGCTGATCTCCGGACGCACGGCTGAGCAGCTCAGGGAGACGGGCCGGCTGCTCGGGACCCGCGACGCCATCGGCGAGCTCGGAACGGTGCTGGTCAGAGGCAGGGAGGCCGAGCTGGTCTGGGGAGCCGCCCCGCGCGACCTCGGCGCCTGCCCGGCCGAGGCCCTGGAGCGGTCGGGCGCGCTGGCGGCGGTGCTGGAGGGGTTCGCCGGCCGCCTCGAGCCGCACACCCCGTGGCACCTGGGCCGCCGGGGCACCTTCCTGCTCCGCGGCCAGGTCGACCCGGCCGAGGCCGACGCCCTGCTGGCCGACCGCGGCGCCGGCTGGGCGCGCCTGCTCGACAACGGCCGCCTGCGCGGCGCCTACCCCCATCTCGGTTCCGGCCCGGCCCACGCCTACCACCTGCTCCCCGCCGGAGTCAGCAAGGCCGGCACCGCCGCCACCTACCTGGCCGACCGTGGCCTGCAGCCCGCCCAGGCGGCCGCCATCGGCGACAGCCCGGCCGACCTCCAGCTCGCGCGAGTGGTCGGCGCCATGTTCCTGGTCGCCAACGGCGCCTGGGCCGCCGACACCACACCTGACACCCCGCTGATCATCACCCCGTCGGCCGCCGGCCAGGGCTGGTCCGAGGCCGTCGGGGCCCTGCTGGAGCGGATGGCCTAGTCGGGATTGCCCTGGGTGAGCTCCTCGCCGTAGTCGACGTACTTGGACCACATGAAGAGGAAGACGATCTTGGCCACGGCGACCAGGGGGACGATCACCAGCATGCCGAACAGGCCGGCGAAGCTGGCCCCGACGAGCAGGGCGAGCATCACCACGACCGGGTGGAGCTGGACCGTGCGGCCCATCACGTTGGGCGAGATCAGCTGGTTGTCGATCTGCTGCACGGCCAGCAGGACGAGAGCGGCCCAGAGGGCCTTGAGGGGCTGGCCGTCGATCAGGGCGATGATCACCGCCAGGCCGCCGCCGATGAACGGTCCGACCAGCGGGACCAGGTTGAACACGCCGGCCACCATCCCCACCAGCAGCCAGAACGGTAGGCCGATGGCCCACAGGCCGATCGAGGAGGCCACCCCCACGAACAGGGCGACCAGCAGCTGCCCGCGGAAGAAGCCGCCAACGGCCTGGCCGATCCGGTCCATCAGGCGCGTGATCTCCTCCCGGCGGCCCGGCGGGATCAGGGCCATCGACCCCCGCTTCAGCCGCGGCAGGTCGACCAGCAGGTAGAAGGCCATGACCGGGCCGAGCACGATGATGATCAGGCCGCTGATCAGCGAGTTGGTGACCGACCGGAGCCCGGTCAGGTACCGGGTGA
>DATHIG010000708.1:0-2036 GCA_035490035.1 Actinomycetes bacterium | reverse complement strand
CCGGGGGACTCGCCGCTGGGGAGCCTTGGCCGGCGGCCGGTCCACCGGCGCCTTCGGCCTCTTCGGCTCCTGCGGGCCGCGCCCGGTGGCCTCCCCGGCCGGGTCACGACGAAAGGAGGGAGCCGGGATCCGCCGGCTCGGCCTGCCCGACGGCGACCCGGAAGCGCCGGTGGTCGGATGGTCGGGAACCGGCCGGACCGGCGGCTCCGGGGACGGCGTGGCGGAGCGGCCGCGGCGGCCGCGCTTGGGCTGGTGGCGGGCGGCCCGGCTGGGGACCAGCGGTGCCGGCTGCTCGCCCGAGCCGGGGGGCGGCTCGGCCGAGTGGTCCTGAGGGTCTCAGGGATCGCTCAACGGGCCACACCTCCCCTGGCCAGGCCGGCCAGGCGGAGATCGCCGCTGGTGGTGTCGTCGGCGGCGCTGGGGGCGACCGGCGGGGCGACCCGGGTCGGGCGGGCCATGGTGGCCACCGCGGCCAGCACCAGCAGGGCCTCGACCAGCAGCAGCGTCAGGCGCCGGTCCTGGCCGGTCCGCTGGACGTCCAGGTTGCCCGTGGCGCCGGCGGGCAGCCGGAAGCCCTGGGCCCAGCCGAGGGCGGTGGTCGGCTCGAGCCGGGCCCCGCCGACGGTGGCCTGCCATGCCTTCGCCTCAGGGACCAGCAGCACGACCGTGCCCGGCCCTGCCGCCTCCGCCCGCCCGGTGGCCGGGTCGGGGATCGGTGCGGGCGGCGGGCCGGTCAGCATGCCCTGGACCTCCGGCGGCGGTGTCACGCCCGGGATCACCCAGGCGGTCGACGGCACCCCTGGGCCCTGGAACAGCCCGGCCTGCTCGGTCGGCTTGGTGTCGAGGTCCTGCTGCCTGGCGACCAGATCGACCAGCCGGTCGGCCTCGGCTCCTGGGCGCACCACCACGTAGCCGATGCCGAACATCCGCAGCATCGACCCGGCCCGGTGGGTGCGGGCCTGGACGATGTCGGTCACGACCCCGCCGAGGGCGGCGGTGGCCTCGGCCGGCGGGCGTCCCGGGTCGAGCAGGGTCCTGCCCTTGGGCCCGGTGACGGCGAAGTCGACGCCGTGGTCGGGCCGCCCGGCCAGCCACAGCACCCGGGCCTGGCTGCGGGTCACGGTCGCCGGCAGGGCCGGGCTGTCGACCGCCTCCAGCGGCGACCAGGCACCGCGGAGCAGGTGGCCGACCACCAGCAGGCCGGTGATGGCGCTGGACAGGACAAGGACGGCCGCGGTGGCCCTCCGCAGGTTGAACCTGAGATTCAGCCGCCGAAGGGCCGGACCGATACCGGCAAGGCCGAGGCCGATGGCCGCCGCCCAGGCCACCGCCCCGGGAATCAGCAGCCCGGCCGGCCAGTCGGTGATCCGCGGGGCCAGCCCCTTGGCCTGCCAGGCGGCGGCCAGGGCGGCGGTCACGAACCCGCCGACCAGCCAGAACGCCTGGATCCTGCGACCGGCCGCCGGCAGGAAGAACAGCGCGGCCAGGGCCAGCGCCGGGTACACGGGCCCGACCAGGGGGCCGGGCATCCCGCCACCGCCCGGCCGCAGCTGGAGCAGGTCGGTCAGCCCTGGCGCGGCCAGGGGCCGACCCAGGTCGGCAAAGGCGGCGCCGGTGACCAGCCGGCCGCTCCAGGGCAGCAGCAGCGCCAGGGCCAGCCCGAAGCCGCCGGCCAGCAGCAGCGACTGGCGGACGACCGCCCGGCGCCGCTCGGCCCGCGCCCTGATCAGGGCGGCCGTGATGGCCACGGCGACGACCAGGCCGAATGCCACCACCGCGGACGGGCTCATGGCGATGGCGACGGCGGCCAGCAGGGCGAACCGCAGGGCCGGGCGCCATGGCTCCCGCGGCTGCTCCTCGCGGAAGGCCAGCACCACCTGGGCCAGGGTCGGCGGGGCAAGCACCAGCAGGGCCAGCTCGCCGATGCGCCCCTGGGCGAGGGCGCCGGTGGCCAGGGGGGTGGTCGCGTACAGCAGCCCGGCCAGCGCCCGCGCCCACAGCTGGGGCGCGACCACCCGCAGGGCCCGCGTGCAGGT
>DATHIG010000707.1:0-3351 GCA_035490035.1 Actinomycetes bacterium | reverse complement strand
ACTGTGATGGGCTGGTGAGGGTGTCGAGTCGCGGCATCGCCGTTCGTCCTTGGTTCATGAGGTCGACCACACCGCGCAGGCAAGCGACCAGCCGAAAGGAGCAGCAATGAGCACAACCACGCCCAATCCGATCCCGGACTCCTACCGCCGTGTCACCCCCTGCCTGGTGGTTCAAGGCGCCGCCAAGGCCCTGGAGTTCTACGCCGAGGTGTTTGGGGCGACCGAGCGCATGCGCTTCCCCGGCCCCGACGGGAGGATCGCCCACGCCGAGATCCAGATCGGCGATTCGGTCGTCATCGTCGACGACGAGGTCCCGGAGCGGGGGACCAAGGCGCCGCCGCCCGGAGGCCTCGCCGGCTCACCGTCCTCGCTGTTCATCTACGTCGCGAAGGTGGACGAGGTGGTCGCGCGAGCCGTGGAGCTCGGCTCGACGCTGGTTCGTCCTCCCCAGGACCAGTTCTACGGCGACCGGGACGGCCACATCGTCGACCCGTTCGGGCATGGGTGGACGGTCGCAACGCATGTGGAGGATGTGGAGCCGCAGGAGATGATGCGACGGATGGCCGAGCTGCAGGATCCCGCCTGACCGGTGATTGGCCCACATTGTCGTCGGCCCGTTCGGCACCGGCGAGAGCAAGCAGATGAGACTGCATGAGGTCGAGCGCGGCGACCGCCTGGTCTGGCGGTTGCTGATCTGGTTCATCTCGCTGGTGTCGGGGATGCGCCTGCCCGACGCGGCGCGGATCGTCCTCTACCACAGGAAGTTCTTCGGCGACCCCATGAGTCGTTGGACGCACGTGGCTATGCGTGGGGACAGCGACTGGACGGTCGGCGAGCGGGAACTGATGGCGGCCATGACCGCCAAGTGGAACGCCTGCGAGTTCTGTGTCGGCGCGCATGGCGCGGTTGCGGCGCGGGTGCTGGGAAGACCGGTCGTGGACGCCGCCCTCCGGGACGTTCAGCTGGCGGAGCTGCCGGCGAGGCTGCGGGCGACGCTGGCGTTCCTGGAGGTCCTCACCCGAACACCCGACACCCTGACGGCCGGGGACGCCCGGACCGTGCTTCGCCAGGGAATCACACCCCAGGCCCTCGAGGATGCGATCGCGGTGGCCGCCCTGTTCAACGTCATCGGCCGCTGCGCGGATGCCCTCGACTACGAGGTTCCGGGGGACACCGACTTTGACCGCGCCGCAAAGCGGCTGCTCGCACAGGGCTACGCATTCGGGAAGGGCAAGACTCCTGTCCACCCAAATCACCGCGCCCTGGCCGATGCCGTGCGGCGGCGCGTCCTGGAGGGCCCAGGCCAGACCGGTGCCGCCCTTCGCCACGCGATGGCGGAGCGGGCGGCCGGCGGCCCAACCCTGGAGGCACCCTACGACGACCTGGCCCGGCAGATCGGCCAGGCCGCATACAAGGTCACCGATGAGCAGGTGGCAAGCGTGGTCGAAAGGGCGGGAAGTGAGCGGGCCGCGTTCGAGCTCATCGTGGCATCCGCCCTGGGCGCCGGCCTGCATCGCTGGCGGCGCGGTCTCAAGGCGCTGGAGGAGGCAGCTGAAGTCAGCACCTGAGCCAGTCAGGACCTACCGCGTCATGGGCGCCGACCGGGGTGGCACCTTCCCCAGCCGCGCCTGTAGCTGCGCTGCTGTACCGTCTCCCGCCCACCTGCGCACACCTGGCCTGGCCGCCATGGGTCAACCCGGCCCGAGGAGACCGCCTGGTACCACAGCCTGGTCCCGGGTGCCGTGCTCGTGGTGTTCGAACACAGCAGCCACCTGCCCCACCTGGAGGGACCGGAAGCGTACCTGCAGGCACTGCGCGGCTTCGTGCACGACACTGAGCGAACCCCCTAGACGGCGTTTCGTTCACGGAAGGCTCCCTGGCCTGGGCTGGAGCCCATCGCCTGGATCCCGGTGGATGAAGGCGAGCACCCGGCTCCAGGCATCCTGGGACGCTCGCGCGTAGTCGGTGAAGGCGCGGTCGAAGAACGAATGCGGGGCGCCCTGGTAGACGACGAGTTCGTTGCGGATCCCGCCGGCGTCAAGCACCTCCCGAAAGGCCGCAACGTGCTCGGCCGTGATCGCGGGGTCGGCGCCTCCGAACAGGCCCAACACCGGGCACCGGTACCTCGGTGCCTGGACCACCGGGGCGGTGGGGTCCCCAGGCTCGGCTTCCGCCACCCTGCCGTAGAAGCCGACGACGCCGGCCAGGCCCTGGGGGCTCGCCGCCTGGTTGAACGAGAGCCTGCCACCAAAGCAGAACCCCACCGTGAACACGGCGGTCGCCCCGCCCCCCTCCGACGAGCGCAGGTAGGCCACGGCCGCCGCCACGTCGAGACCGACGTTGGCATCGGTCGTCTGTTGGAGGTGCGGCTGATGGTCGAAGTCGCCGCTGCGGCTCCCGGTTCCTGCCGTCCGGCCGTAGTAGTCCAGGGCCAGCGCATGCACGCCGGCATCGCCGAACCGAACCGCCAGCTCCTCATAGAACGGATGCAACCCCCGGACATCGGGCAGGATCACCATCCCTGGGGCGTCGAGGATCTCGGTCGTAGCGCTGAACGCGGCGAACCGGTTGCCGTCGCTCGCCTCAAGGACGACCCGTCGTCCCCCTCCCGCGCCGCCAGACACCGGAGGCATCGGCGGGCGAGCGGTGGGCCCATGGCACATGCTCAGGTCCTCCTCGCCACACAAGGCATGGACTCGTCAGCTCCCGGGTCACATCCTATGTCGCGGGTAGAAACATGCAGCCCCGATCCGGAGCGCGAGGCAACGTACCCTTGCCGCCATGCCACCGACCCCACCATCCGACCAAGCTCCAGCCTCCGGTCTCCGCATCGCCCGCCACTACAGCTCCGAGGCCCAGGCCTATCGCGACCTGTGGGCCCCGGTCCTGGTGGGCCTGGCCCGATGGCTGCTCGAGGAGCTCCCGCTTGCGGAGACCCGGCGGGTTCTGGATCTGGGCTGTGGGGTGGGAGCGCTGCTCCCGCACCTTGACAGGGTGGCGCCGAGGGCACGGATCGTTGGCCTGGATCGAGCCGAGGGGATGGTGGCCCTGGGTCCCCGGGACTTCCCGCTGCTGGTCGGCGACGCGGCCGAGCTTCCGTT
Source organism: Actinomycetes bacterium (assembly GCA_035490035.1). Classification (GTDB taxonomy): domain Bacteria; phylum Actinomycetota; class CALGFH01; order CALGFH01; family CALGFH01; genus CALGFH01. The sequence goes on along the minus strand of DATHIG010000707.1, from coordinate 250 downwards.
CGCAGCTGGGTCCTTTGACGCGGTGGTGATGGCCTTCATGTTGTTCCACCTGCCTCGACCCACCGCTGGGCTGGCTGAGGCCTGGAGGGTGCTGCGGCCCGGCGGGTCGGTCGGCCTGCTCACCTGGGGCGCAGAGCGCGAGAGCCGGGCCCGGCGCCAGTGGGTCGAGGAGCTCGACGCCGCGGGCGCGGGCGAGGTCACCGAGAAGCTTTCCTGGCATGAGCTGGTGAACACCCCCCAGAAGGTGAAC
>DATHIG010000706.1:0-2130 GCA_035490035.1 Actinomycetes bacterium | reverse complement strand
GTCCCAGCTCCTGGTGGCCGGACCGGTCGCGCGGATCGACGCGGTTCGGGCGTACCTGAACGACAACGTCGACGGGCTGGCCGACCTGCCGGTCGACCCGGACTGGCCGATCAACGGCGATGACAGCGACGGGGAGATCGTCTGCTGGACGTTGCCCGACGATCCGCCGGCGGCCGGTGCCGACTGCCCTCCAGGGTCCAACGCGTTGCAGGTGATCACCCCGCCGATCACGGTCGATTATGCGTTCGCGCCGGTGCTGGGGAAGAGCTCGAACTCGATCAAGGCGCGGGCCGCGGCCGGGGCCGGGCCGGCGGCACCCAACAACTGCGTGCTGTGCCTGCTCGAACCGGACGCCCCCAACGGGCTGGCGGCGGTGCTCGGCGGGGTGGACGTCAGCGGTGGCGGGATCGCGGTCAACTCCGACAACGACGCGGCGCTGGTGCTGTCGGGGGTCGGCGACATCAGCGCCGACCAGATCAGCGTGGTCGGCGGGATCGACGACTCGCCCGGCGGAGGGCAGCTGATCCCGGCGCCCGACCTCGGCGCGCCTGCGGTGGCCGACCCGCTGGCCGACCTGCCGACCCCTGACCAGCTGGCCAACCCGCCGACCGGCGGGAACTCGGCGCTGAATGTCGACACCAGCACCACGATCACGCCGGGCATCTACCCCAGCATCAACGTGACCGCGGGCGCCACCCTGACCCTCGGGGAGGGGGTCTACGTGCTGACCCAGTTCACCGGGCTGACCATCAGCAATGGCGGCAGGGTGGTCAGCACCGGCGACGGCGTGACCATCTACCTGGCCTGCAACGGGTACCCGTCGCCCTGCCCCGGCCCCGGGGCGCGCTTCCGGGTGGCCAGCGGCGGCCAGTTCCTGGCCAGCCCACCCACCACCGGCGCGTACGCGGGGTTGTCGATCTTCGCCGACCGCGGCAACACCCGGACCATGCGCCTGCTGAGCGGCACCAGCCTCGACGGGGCGCTCTACGGGGCCAGGACCCGGCTGGTGGTCAGCTCCTCCGGCGGCCTCCAGGTCGACTCCCTGCTGGTGGTCGCTTCCCTGCTGGTCAGCGGCTCGGGTCCGGTGGACGTCGACTACCACCCGAGCGTCCTGCTGCCGGGCGTCGGCCGACCGGTGCTCATCCGCTGACCTGCTGTCGACGGGACCGGACCGCCGCCGGAACGTGAGCGGTTCGTGAGGGGCGGGTGGTTCGATGGTCTCCGCGAGCTTGCACCAAGGCGCTGAGGGGCCGGCACCCCGGCTGGAGAAGTTGGACCGGCCCCTCACCCAATCTCGAGCCCTCGGTCGGGCTCCGCGGGCTCGCCAGCACCCTTCGCCGGTCGGCTCCAGCCGGCCCGCGCCTTCAGCCAGGCCAGCGCGACCCGGTCCCGGACCGCCTGATGGGCGCGGGTATACTGGCCGGCGTCTATCAGCGCTCCGGGCGCGTTCCCGCCCGGGCTCCCGGGTGACGTCCCAAGGCGCCCCGGGCCGCCATCCTCCCGAGCTCTGCTCGGTTCGACCCGTTCCCAACCCGGAGGCACCCGTGCGCAGCACCCTCGAGCCAGTCGAGCCCACCAAGGTGCGGATCAACGTCGTCGTGGAGCCTGACGAGCTCCGACCGGCGATCGACCGCACGACCAGGCGGCTGTCCCGCGAGGTCCGCGTGCCCGGATTCCGCAAGGGCAAGGTGCCCCGCCAGGTCATCGAGGCCCGCATCGGCCGCGACGCCCTGCTCGCCGAGGCGATCGAGCAGGAGGCGGTGCCGGAGTTCTACGCCAAGGCGATCGAGGAGCACGGCGTCCAGCCGCTGTCCCGGGCCAAGGTCGAGCCGCCCAGCTACGAGGACGGCAAGCCGCTGGAGTTCTCGGCCACCATCGAGGTCAAGCCCGAGATCGAGCTGCCCTCCTACCGTGGCATCGAGGTGGAGCGGCCGACCCTCGAGGTCACCGACGAGCATGTCGACGCCCAGCTGGAGCGGCTGCGCGACCGGGTCGCCCAGCTGGAGGTCATCGGCCGCCCACTCACCGGGGGCGACTTCGCCCAGATCGACCTGCGCGCCACCCGCCACACGACCGAGATCCCCGAGCTGACCCGCAGCGACCTGCTCTACGAGGTCGGTTCGGGCACGG
>DATHIG010000705.1:0-4194 GCA_035490035.1 Actinomycetes bacterium | reverse complement strand
CCCGGGGCGCCTACCGACGCCGCCTACTCCCCTCCTCGAAGATGCGGTCGAACGCCTTGCGCGACCGCGCCTCGGCGAGGTCGTGCAGGAACAGGACGATGCCGGCGATCGACAGCAGGATCGCGGCGGCGACGATCAATGGCCCATACATGGCGGCGGCTCCCTTTCGCGGGGCTCGTGGTGGGCTCGCCGCGGAAGATTGCACATGCCGCAAGCGGCGTCAACCACGCGGCCTCCGCAAGCGCCACCGGTGGCCTCACGCATCAAGGAGCCGCCGCTGCGCGGCCGCCGCAAGCTACAGGCGGACCGCGGCCAGCTCGGTTGAGCCGTCGGGGGCGACCAGGACGACGGCCAGGCCGGCCGCGGTCTCCTCCGCCTCCTCGACCGCCTGCTCGACGGTCTCGCCCTTGAGGCGCTCCCCGACGCCGGGGTCGTCGAGGCCGGCGGGGAGCAGCAGCAGGTCGGCATCGTGGTCGCGGGCGTAGCTGACCATGGGCTCGGTGCCGTGGTCGCTGGCCAGCCAGCCCCAGGCGTCGGCGCCGGCCTCGCGGGCGGCCGCGACCTTGCGGGCGAACGGCTCGCGGCCCAGCTTGACCAGCTCCTGGTCGGACAGGGGGTCGCCGAGCTGGGCGCCCTCGGCCTGGGAGGCCCACTGGTTGGGCATGGGGTCGCTGAACGCCGAGGCCGAGTCGCGGTTGTAAAGGATCACCTTGGCGCCGCCACGGCGGCCGATCTCGACGGCGGCGTCGCGGACGTGGTCCAGTTCCTCGTCCTCGGAGACGTAGGCCACCAGCAGGCGGGCGCTGGCCACGGCGGCGTCGCGCTGACGGTCGTTCACGGGCTCACCTCGGGCTTGGTCGGGGCAGTGCCTCCGGCATGGTGACCGCCGCCCGGTGATCGTGCCACTCGGCTGTACGAGCTTCTCAAACGGATCGGTATATGCTGAGAGAGCCGGTTGCCGGCCCCCTGCCCTCGGGTGGCGGGTGAGCTCGCGCCCCGGGCGGCCTCGAACTGGCGGCGACCGGGTGCAGGTGACCCGTCCGTTCCGAATCGAGGGAATCTACATGACCAAGCCGGTCCAGGTGCTGGATCGCGTCACGATTCGCTTCGCCGGCGACTCCGGTGACGGTATGCAGCTCACCGGTGACCGATTCACCAGCGAGACGGCGGCGTACGGCAACGACCTGTCGACGCTGCCCGACTTCCCGGCCGAGATCCGCGCCCCTGCCGGGTCGATCCCCGGGGTGTCGGGGTTCCAGCTCCATTTCGCCGACCACGACATCCTCACCCCTGGTGACGCCCCCGACGTGCTGGTGGCGATGAACCCGGCCGCGCTCAAGGCCAACCTCGGCGACCTGGCCAAGGGCGCCAGCCTGATCGTCAACACCGACTCGTTCAGCGCCCGCAACCTGGACAAGGCCGGGTATGCGGCCAACCCGCTGGAAGACGGGACGTTGGCCGACTTCCAGGTCCACCCGGTGGCGCTGACCTCCATGACCCTGGAGGCGCTGAAGGAGTTCGACATCTCCAAGAAGGAGGCCGAACGGGCCAAGAACATGTTCGCCCTCGGGCTCATGTCCTGGCTGTACCACCGCCCGACCGCGGCCACGGTGGCCTTCCTGGGGAAGAAGTTCGCCTCTCGCCCGCTGATCGCCAAGGCCAACGTGGCCGCGTTCAAGGCCGGCTGGAACTTCGGCGAGACCACCGAGGCGTTCGCCGTGTCCTACGAGATCAAGCCGGCCAAGCTCCGGCCGGGCACCTACCGCAACATCTCCGGGAACACCGCCCTCTCCTATGGGCTGGTCGCGGCCAGCCAGCTGTCGGGGCTGCCGCTGTTCCTGGGGGCCTACCCGATCACCCCGGCCTCCGACATCCTCCACGAGCTGTCCAAGCACAAGGCGTTCGGGGTCCGCACCTTCCAGGCCGAGGACGAGATCGCCGGGGTCGGGGCGGCGCTGGGGGCGGCGTTCGGCGGGGCGCTCGGGGTCACCACCTCCAGCGGCCCGGGGATCGCCCTCAAGGCCGAGACCATCGGCCTGGCCGTCTCGCTGGAGCTGCCCCTGCTGGTGATCGACATCCAGCGCAGCGGCCCCTCGACCGGGATGCCGACCAAGACCGAGCAGGCCGACCTGCTGCAGGTGCTGCACGGCCGCAACGGCGAGGCGCCGGTGCCGGTGGTGGCGCCGTGCACGCCCTCCGACTGCTTCCACGCCGCGGTCGAGGCGGCCCGGATCGCGTTGAAGTACCGGACCCCGGTGGTGCTGCTGTCCGACGGCTATCTGGCCAACGGGTCGGAGCCATGGCTGCTGCCGGACGTGGCCTCGCTGCCCGACATCTCGGTCCAGTTCGCCACCGAGCCCAACCACGACGGCGAGTTCTGGCCGTACCTGCGCGACGAGACCACCCTGGCCCGCCCGTGGGCGGTGCCCGGCACCCCCGGTCTCGAGCACCGCATCGGCGGGCTGGAGAAGGCCGACGGGACCGGCAACATCAGCTACGACCCCGAAAACCACGACCGCATGATCAACTTGCGGGCGGCCAAGGTGGCCGGCATCGCCGCCGACATCCCGCCGCTGGAGGTCGACCACCAGGACGGGTCGCGGCTGCTGGTGCTCGGCTGGGGGTCGACCTACGGGCCGATCGGGGCCGCGGTGCGGCGGGTCCGTGCCCAGGGGGTCAAGGTGTCGGTGGCCCACCTGCGCCACCTCAACCCGCTACCGGCCAACACCGGCGAGGTGCTCGCCAGCTACGACCGGGTGCTGGTCCCGGAGATGAACCTGGGGCAGCTGCGGATGCTGGTGCGCGCGCGGTACCTGGTCGACGCCATCGGCTACAACAAGGTCCGGGGGCTGCCGTTCAAGGCCGAGGAGCTGGCCGACGCGATCGTCGGGCTGCTGGACGAAGGAGCGGGCACGTGACTCTGGGCAACGGGCACGGCAACGGCGCCGCCGTCAAGCTCACCGCCAAGGACTTCAAGAGCGACCAGGAGGTCCGCTGGTGCCCCGGCTGCGGGGACTACGCGATCCTGTCGGCCGTGCAGGGCTTCATGCCCTCGCTGGGGATCCCCAGGGAGCGGATCGTGTTCGTGTCGGGCATCGGCTGCTCCTCGCGCTTCCCCTACTACATGAACACCTACGGGATGCACTCGATCCACGGCCGGGCCCCGGCGATCGCCACCGGCCTCTCGGTGACCCGCTCCGACCTGTCGGTGTGGGTGATCACCGGCGACGGGGACGCCCTGTCGATCGGCGGCAACCACCTCATCCACGCCCTGCGCCGCAACGTGCATCTCAAGATTCTGCTGTTCAACAACCAGATCTACGGGCTGACCAAGGGCCAGTACTCCCCCACCAGCGAGCTGGGCAAGATCACCAAGTCGACGCCGATGGGGTCGCTGGACCACCCGTTCAACCCGGTCAGCGTGGCCCTGGGCGTGGAGGCGACCTTCGTGGCCCGGACCATCGACTCCGACCGCAGCCACCTGACCGAGGTGCTGGGCAAGGCCGCCGCCCACCGCGGCACCGCCTTCGTGGAGATCTACCAGAACTGCAACATCTTCAACGACGGCGCCTTCGACCTGCTGAAGGAGCCCGACACCAGGGCCGACAACCAGATCCGGCTGGAGCACGGGCAGCCGATCCGTTTCGGCAAGGACGGCGAGCACGGGGTGCGGCTGACCGACGACTGCCGGGTCGAGCTGGTCGAGGTGGCCGACGTCGGCGAGGACGCGCTGCTGGTCCACGACGAGCACCGCGAGGAGCCGAGCCTGGCCTTCATGCTCTGCCGGCTGTCCCACGGCGCCGACGGGCCGACCCCGATCGGGGTGTTCCGCGACGTGCAGCGGCCCGTGTACGACGACCTGATGGCCGAGCAGTTGGCGGCGGCGCCGACCAGGCAGGGCCGCGCGGACCTGGCCAAGCTGCTCCACGGCGGGGACACGTGGCAGCTCGGCTGAGCCTGGACTCCCGTGTCGACCTGACCGCCCTCGCCGAGGCGGCCAGGGCGGCCGGCCGTGTCGGGATCGACACCGAGTTCATGTCCGAGGGCCGCTACCGGGCGCTGCTCTGCCTGGTCGGCGTGGTCGTCCCCGGGAACGGCGGCGAGCCCCGGGTCGAGCTGGTCGACCCGCTGGACGACGGGCTGGACCCGGGGCCGTTGGCCGAGGTCCTGGCCGACCCGGCGGTCGAGGTCGTC
>DATHIG010000704.1:0-11002 GCA_035490035.1 Actinomycetes bacterium | reverse complement strand
TGCTCGACTGGGGCTTCGGTCGCGGCCGGTCGGCCCGGACCGGCCTGCGCCTGCCAGCCTACGTCCCGCCCTCCAGCGTTGCGGAGCTGCTCATCCGACCTTCCCGGCTCGTCGAACGCCACCACTGGGCCGTCCCGGAGGCCGCGGCCGGCCTGGCCAGGGCGACGGCGACGCCGGTGCCAGGACCGGCCGGTCGGCGGTTCCTCCGGTCAGGGGACGCCCGCATGCGGGCGGTGGTCGCCGGCGCCGCCGCCATGCTCCTGGTCGCGATCGCGCTGGCCGTCCACAGGCTCCGCCGGCGAGCTTGACTCCTGGGCCTCGGTGATCGAACATACGTTCGGTCAGAGTGGTCTTGGGACGCACAGAGGGGAGGAGCCGGCGGATGCTGATGAGGACCACGATCGGCCCGGACGACGCGGCCACCGTTGGGGAGCTGCTGCGTGATATCGGCCAGGGCGGGGGCACGCCAGGGGAGATCCGCGACGCCGCCATCTACTGGTCGGCCGCGATCGATCCGGACATGGAGTGCGCCAACCTCCAGACGATCGCGTGGCTGCTCCGTGACGCCAGCGCCCAGCGGCGGGTGCCGACCGCCAACCGCGACCGCGCCCGCTACTGGGCCGCCTACCTGGAGGGCCGCATGGCCAGCTGACCAGCCGGAAGCCCCGGCGCGCCAGGCACCGACCGGCTCCTCCGTGTTCTCAGCCGGCGGCGCGCCGGGGCCCGGCAGGGCGCTCACCTACCCCTGCCGGGCGCGGTGGGGGGCGGCGAGTGGGGGTGAGACGCCGGCACAGGTTGCTGGTGGCGGTGGCTGGGTCGGGGGCTTCGGTGATGGCGCGGACGACCACGACCCTGGTGGCGCCGGCGGCCGTGACCTGGTCGAGGTTGCTGGTGTCGATACCGCCGATGGCGAACCAGGGCTGGGGAGGACCGAGGTCGGCCACCGCCTGGATCAGGGTCGTGCCGGTGGCTGGGCGGCCCGGCTTGGTGGCGGTCGGCCAGACCGGGCCGACGGCCAGGTAGTCCCAGGGCTCGGCCGCGGCCAGGGTGGCCTGGTCGAGGTCGTGGGTGGAGCGGCCGAGCAGGACGTCGGGGCCGAGGATGCGCCTGGCCCAGGCCATGGGCAGGTCGTCCTGGCCGAGGTGGAGCACGTCGGCGCCGGCGGCCAGGGCCACGTCGGCCCGGTCGTTGACCGCGAACAGGGCACCGTGGCGGTCGGCGGCGGCGCGCAGCACCGCCGCCGCCTCCAGCAGCTGGCCGGCCTCTGCCCGCTTGTCGCGGAGCTGGATCAGGTCGACACCCGCCTCCAGGACGGCGTCCGCGAACGCGGCCAGGTCAGGACGGATCGGGGTGCACAGATACAGGCGGGCGGCGGCCAACCGCTCCCGCCGAGCATCCCCATCCCGCAGCCGGCTCACCAGGGCACCACTCAGCCCTCCCCCGGAAGGCCGGGCTGTTCGCCCGACGGCCGAGCATGCACCGCCGGCTCGCGGGGCTGGCCCTCCGGCTGACGAGGCTGGCCGTCCGGCTGGCGGGACTGGCCTTCGGGCTCGCGGGGCTGGCCTTCGGGCTCGCGGGTGCCTTCGGCGGGGCGGACGGAGAGGTCGGGGAGGCCGTGGGTGGGGGTGGAGGCTTCGGCGTAGAGGCGGCGGGGGATGCGACCGGCGCGGTGGGCGAGGCGGCCGGCCTCGACCGCCTTGCGCATGGCCTCGGCCATCAGGGCGGGTTCCTGGGCCCGGGTGACGGCACTGGCCAGCAGGACGGCGTCGCAGCCCAGCTCCATGGCGATGGCGGCGTCGGAGGCGGTGCCGACCCCGGCGTCAAGGATCACCGGGACGGTCGCCTGCTCGATGATGATGCGCAGGTTGTAGGGATTGCAGATGCCCATGCCGGAACCGATGGGCGACCCCAGCGGCATGACCGCGGCGCAGCCCAGCTCGGCCAGGTGGCGGGCCAGCACCGGGTCGTCGTTGGTGTAGGCGAGGACGGTGAAGCCGTCGTCGACCAGGGTCTCGGCGGCGTCGCGGAGCTCGACCGCGTCGGGCAGCAGGGTCCGGTCGTCGCCGATGACCTCGAGCTTGATCCAGTCGGTGTCGAACGCCTCCCTGGCCAGCTTGGCCGTGCGCACCGCGTCGCGGGCGGTGAAGCAGCCGGCGGTGTTGGGGAGCAGGCGGCACCCGACCCGGCGGAGCACGTCCAGGATCGACCCTCGGGCCTCGGGGCTGGTGCGGCGCAGCGCGACCGTGGTCAGCTCGGTTCCCGAGGCGGCCAGCGCCGCCTCCAGCGCCTCCAGGCTGGCCGCCCCGCCGGTGCCCATGACAAGGCGGGACGAGAACGCCTGCCCGGCGATCACGAAGGGGTCTGGGTGGCTCAGGGGGTCGTCCATGTTGTCGCTCAACCTCCCTGGGAGGCGCCCAGCACCTCGAGCCGGTCGCCCGCGCCGAGGCCGGTGGTGGCCCATGCGCTGCGGGGCACCACCTCGCCGTTGAGGGCAACGGCGATGCCTGGCCCGGCCGGCGGGTGGCCGAGCCCGGCGAGCACCCCGGCAACCGTCTGGCCGGCGTCCACCTCGGCGGGCTCGCCGTTGACGATCACGGTCACGACACCCTCCTCCCGGCGCCGGTGGGCACACCGGCCGCGAACCGGTCTGGCGCGAACGGGCCGATGACCTCGGGGACCCGGCCGGTGACGAGCAGCTCGGCGATCGCGTCGGCGGTGACCGGGGTGAGCAGGATGCCGTTGCGGTAGTGGCCGGTGGCCACCACCAGTCCCTCCGGGCCGGCCGGGCCGAGCATGGGTGCGTTGTCGGGCGACCCGGGCCGCAGGCCGACCTTCGTCTCGACCAGCTCCAGCTCGGCGATGTCGGGCAGCAGCTCCAGGGCCGCCCGGAGCAGGTCGTGGACGGCGCCGGCGGTGGCCCGGGTGTCGAAGCCCTGCTCCTCGACGGTCGCCCCGGCCACCACCCGGCCGTCGGCCCGTGGCACCACGTACACCTCGAGCCCCCGGACGTTGCGCTGGCACAGCGGCTGGGCCGCCGGCCCACGCAGGTACAGCAGCTGCCCCTTGACCGGCCGGACGGGCGGCAGCGCCTCGGCCGCCAGACCGCCGAGCCCTCCGCTCCAGCAGCCGGCGGCCAGCACCACCGTCCCCGTAGCGAGGAGCTGCCCGCCGGTTGACGGCTCGACGCCGTCCAGTGCCCTGGTGGCCGGCGACGGCTCCCCGCCAGCCGTCGCGCCCCCACCCGTCACGACGACCCCGACCACCCGGTCGCCCTCCACCACCAGCTCGGCCACCCTGCCGGCGACCAGGCGCACCCCGGCCCGCTCGCAGGCGACCAGGAGGGCCTGGAGCAGGGCGCGGTTGTCGACCTGGTGGTCGCCGGCGGCGAGGACGCCGCCGCGGATGCTGGGGGCCAGGCCCGGTTCCAGCTGGCGGCAGTCGCGGCTGCGCAGGCGCTCGACGTCGAGGCCGCAGCGGCGCTGGAAGCGGTAGAGGTCCTCGAGGGCGGCGTTGTCGTCGGCGTCCCTGGCCACGGCGAGCGTGCCGCAGGGGCGGTAGCCGACGTCGAGGCCGCTGGCCTGCTCGACCTCGGCCGCGAAGCTGGGCCAGCGGGCGGCGGCGGCCAGGTTGAGCTCGAGCAATGGGCGCTCGCCGTAATGGACCTCGGTGACCGGGGCGAGCATCCCGGCCGCGGCCCAGGATGCACCCCGGCCGGGGGCCGGGTCGACGACCGTGACGGCCATGCCGGCTGCCGCGGCCCGCCAGGCGATGCCGAGGCCGATGACCCCGCCCCCGACCACGACGACGTCGCCGGCGCTTGGCTGGGGAATCACCTGGATCTCCTCCCTCCGCCGGCATTATCCGGTGCAGGTTCCGACGGTCGGCGGCCCCGATAGCCGCCCTCTCAGCCCGGTGGCCCGGGCTCCCGTGTGTCGCTACCAGCGTACTCTTCGTCCCGGTACGGCGGAGCCGGTCGCCACGCGATAGGCCCCGGCCGACATCCGGCCGGGGCCATCGCGCGTGGCGGGACTTGCGCCTTACATGCCCATGCCGTGCGGGTGGCCGTGGCCACCGCCGGCGCCGGCCTCTTCCTCCTCCGGCTTGTCCACGATCAGGGTCTCGGTCGTGAGCAGCAGGGCGGCGATGGAGACGGCGTTCTGGACGGCGGAGCGGGTCACCTTGGCCGGGTCGACCACGCCGGCCTTGAAGAGGTCGACGTACTCGCCGGTGGAGGCGTCCAGCCCCTGGTTGTCGGACAGCTCGCGCACCTTGGAGACGGCCACCGCGCCTTCCAGCCCGGCGTTGGCCGCGATCCAGTACAGCGGCAGCTCGAGCGCCTTGCGCACAATCGCCGCACCGGTCGCCTCGTCGCCCTCCAGGTCCAGCTTGTCCAGCGCCTCCTGGGCCCGGAGCAGGGCCACGCCGCCACCGGCGACGATGCCCTCCTCGACCGCGGCCCGGGTCGCCGACAGGGCGTCCTCGATGCGGTGCTTCTTCTCCTTGAGCTCGACCTCGGTGGCCGCGCCGACCTTGATCACGCCGACGCCACCGGCCAGCTTGGCCAGCCGCTCCTGGAGCTTCTCGCGGTCCCAGTCGGAGTCGGTCCGCTCGATCTCCTGCTTGATCTGGGCGATCCGGCCCTTGATGTCCTCGGTCGACCCGGCACCCTCGACGATGGTGGTGTCGTCCTTGGTGACCGTGAGCCGGCGGGCCCGGCCGAGCAGGTCGACGGTGGCGTTCTCGAGCTTGAGGCCGACCTCCTCGCTGATGACCTGGCCGCCGGTCAGGGTGGCGATGTCGGCCAGCATGGCCTTGCGCCGGTCACCGAACCCGGGAGCCTTGACGGCGGCGCTCTTGAAGGTGCCGCGGATCTTGTTGACGACCAGGGTGGCCAGGGCCTCCCCGTCGACGTCCTCGGCGATGACGACCAGCGGACGGCCGGCCTGGACGACCTTCTCGAGCACCGGCAGCAGCTGCTGGGCCGAGGAGATCTTGGAGTTGGCGATCAGGATGTAGGGGTCCTCCAGCACCGCTTCCATGCGTTCCTGGTCGGTGACGAAGTACGGCGAGATGTAGCCCTTGTCGAACTGCATCCCCTCGGTGAACTCCAGCTCCATCCCGAAGGTCTGCGACTCGTCGACGGTGATGACCCCGTCCTTGCCGACCTTGTCCATCGCCTCGGCGATGGTCCGGCCGATCTCGGCGTCCTGGGCCGAGATGGCCGCCACCGAGGCGATCTCCTCCTGGCTCTCGATCTCGCGGGCCTGGTTGCGGATCGCCTCGGCGACCGCCTCGACGGCCCGCTCCATGCCCCGCTTGAGGCCCATCGGGTTGGCCCCGGCGGCCACGTTGCGCAGCCCCTCGTGGACCAGGGCCTGGGCGAGCACGGTGGCGGTGGTGGTGCCGTCGCCGGCGACGTCGTTGGTCTTGGTCGCGACCTCTTTGGCCAGCTGGGCACCGAGGTTCTCGTAGTGGTCCTCGAGCTCGATCTCCTTGGCGATGGTCACGCCGTCGTTGGTGATGGTGGGCGCGCCCCACTTCTTGTCGAGGACGACGTTGCGGCCCTTGGGGCCGAGGGTGACCCGGACCACGTTGGCCAGCTTGTCGACCCCGGACTCCAGGGACCGGCGCGCATCGGCGCTGAACAGCAGTTGCTTGGGCATGGCTTCGCGATCCCTCGGTTACTTGTTGACGATCGCCAGGACGTCGCGGGCGGAGAGGATCAGGTACTCGTCCCCCGCCAGCTTGACCTCGGTGCCGCCGTACTTGGAGTAGATGACCTTGTCGCCGACCTTGACGTCGAGCGGCACCCGGTCACCATCCTCGAAGCGACCAGGACCGACGGCGATGACCTCGCCCTCCTGGGGCTTCTCCTTGGCGGTGTCGGGGATGACCAGACCGGAGGCGGTCATCTCCTCGCCCTCGCTCGGCTTGACGACGATGCGGTCCTCGAGCGGCTGCAGGCTGACGCTCATCCTTCCTCCTCGTGCGTGATGGCCCTGCCCGGCGGGCGGGCCTGAAGGGGTTGCTCGTTTGGCGCGGATGTTAGCACTCCCCAAAGTCGAGTGCTAACCGCATCCTAGAAAGCCGGACCAGCCCTCGTCAACCCGCGCGACGATGAGACGATCGCCGCCCATCGACGGCGCGACCAGCCCTCGAGCCACTCCGGAGGAAGCCATGTTCCGTGACCTGCTGGTGGTGCAGATCCCCCTGCTCGAGAAGGTGCTGCGCTCGGTCGCCGTCTACCTGTTCCTGGTGGTGGCGCTGCGCCTGGGCGGCAAACGCGAGCTCGCCCAGCTCAACAGCTTCGACCTGGTGGTCCTGCTGCTGCTGTCCAACACGGTCCAGAACGCCATCATCGGGCCCGACGACACGCTGGCCGGGGGCCTGTTCGGTGCGGCCGTGCTGCTGGCCGCCAACTACGCGATCGTCCGGCTGGGGTTCCGCTACCCAAAGGTGGCGAACGCCCTGCAGGGCAGCTCAACCGTGCTGGTCGACAAGGGCAAGCCAATCGACGGCAACCTGCACCGCTACCTCATCACCAGGGAGGAGCTGATGGCGGCGGTCCGCCGCCAGGGTGCCCGGAACCTCGAGGACATCGACCTCGTGGTGCTCGAGGCCAACGGGGCGCTGACCGTCGAGCAGCACGACCGGACCGAGGAGGTCCTGCGGCGGCTGCAGCGGATCGAGGTCGCGTTGTCCGAGGGTCGGGGATCGAGCTCACGGCCGTGAGCGCCGTTTGGGGCGGCGTGGCCCGCGGCGGCCGAACCCGGGGACGATGTGGAGGTTGGGGTCGGCGCCGACGTCGAGGGGAGTGCGCTCGCCCCGCTCCAGGGCGAAGCTGCCGGCGCAGGCCACCATCGCGCCGTTGTCGGTGCACAGGGCCGGCGATGGGACCAGCAGGCGGATGCCGAGGCCCTCGGCCCCCTCGGCCATGCGGGCACGCAGGCGGGAGTTGGCCGCCACCCCGCCGGCCAGCAGCACCGTGTCCAGACCCTCGCGCTTGGCCGCGCCCAGCACCTTGCTGATCTGGACGTCGACCACCGCCTCCTGGAACGAGGCGGCAACGTCGGCGACGTTCACCTCGGCCCCGGCCGTGCGGACATGGCGGAGCACGGCCGTCTTCAGTCCGGAGAGCGAGAAGTCGTCGGACCCGTCGTCCAGCAGGGCCCTCGGGAAGCGCACCGCGGCCGGGTCGCCCTCGCGGGCCAGGCGGTCGACGGCCGGCCCGCCCGGGTAGCCGAGGCCGAGCACCCTGGCCACCTTGTCGTAGGCCTCCCCGGCGGCGTCGTCGATGGTCTGCCCGAGCCCGCGGAATCCCCCTTGCTCGTCCATCACCAGCAGGCTGGTGTGCCCGCCCGACACCACGAACACCACCGCCGGCAGGGGCAGCGTCCCGTGGTCGAGCACGTTGGCGTAGACGTGGGCGATCAGGTGGTTGACGCCGACAAGGGGGCGGTCGAGGGCCAGCGCGTAGGCCTTGGCCGCCGCCACCCCGACCAGCAGGGAGCCGGCCAGCCCGGGGCCGATGGTGACCGCCACCGCGTCGACGTCGGTCAGCCGGGCCCCGCCGAGCGCGCAGGCCTGCTCGACGGCCGGGTGCAGCAGGTCGACGTGGGCCCGGGAGGCGACCTCAGGGACCACCCCGCCGTAGCGGGCGTGCAGGGTCTGCTGGTCGGCGAGCACGTTGGAGCGGACCAGCCGGCCGTCGGAGACCAGGGCGACGCCGGTCTCGTCGCAGGAGGTCTCGATGCCGAGCACCAGCATGGCTGCTACAGCTCCCGGGGCTCGGGGATGCGCATGGCCAGGCCGGCCAGGCGCTCGGCGTACGCCGGGGTCTGGAGGCCCTCGGCCCACATGATCAGGGCGTCCTCGCCGGTCTCGGCGTAGTAGTTCTTGCGGATCCCCACCGGGGCGAAGCCGAACTGGTGGTACAGGCCCTGGGCGGCGTGGTTGGCGACCCGGACCTCCAGCGTGCAGGCGGACGCGCCCCGCCGCCTGGCCTCGCTGACCAGCGCGAACAGCAGCCGGGAGGCGACCTTGCGGCGGTGCACGTCGGGGTCGACGGCGATGTTGGTCACGTGGGCCTCGTCGCCGAACACCATCAGCCCGGCGTAGCCGACCACCTGCCGGCGGGCCTTGGCCACGATGTAGAACCGGGTCGAGCGCTGGACGATCTCGGAAAGGAACAGGGTCATCGTCCAGGGGCGCGGGTACACCCGGCGCTCGATGTCCAGCACCTGGGGGATGTGGCGGCGTCGCATCGGGACCAGCTCGACCCCCAGCGGGTAGCGCGGGTCGTCGACCTGGCGCCTCGGCGGGTAGATGGTCGCCATCAGCCACCCCCGGCGGCCAGCCGTCGCTCGACGTTCGGGTCGATGTCGGGCCGGCGCAGGTAGAGGGGGGTCACCGCCAGCGGGCTGGTGAACTCCTCCCGCAGCATCCGGGGCAGGGCGAGCTCGACCAGGGCGGCGGCCGACGGCACGGCCTGGGCCTGGCCGCCGAACTGGAACCGCTCGTCCAGGTGCTCGAACGCCTCCCGGTAGGCGAGCGCTCCGTCGCCGCAGAGCAGGACGTCGTCGCCCCGGGCCTCGATCCCGGCGGCGAGCTGGTCGGGGCGGAGCACCTGGTACTCCGTCAGGCGCACCACTCCGCCAGGGGCGTGCCGGTACAGGGCGGTGAACACCTCGCCACGGCGGGCGTCGATCACCGGGCAGATGGACCGGTGGACATGGCGGTGGGCGAAGGCGAGCAGGTCAAGGCTTGGCACGGCCACCATCGGCAGCCCCCAGGCCTGGGCCAGCGCCTTGGCCGTCGAGACCCCGACCCGCAGGCCGGTGAACAGGCCAGGACCGGTGCCGACGGCCACCCCGGCGAGCGTGCCCGGGTCGACCTCGGCCTGCTCGAGCACCCAGCGCACGGCCGGGGTGAGCACCTCGGCGTGGCGGCGCTCGTGGCGGACGGCCGCCTCGGCCAGCGTGCCCCCCTCCGACCCGACGGCCACGGTGGTGACCGGGGTGGCGGTGTCCATGGCGAGGACGAGCAATGAAGACCTTTCGAGCGATGCTGGCGGAAAACGTATTGTGGCATCTCAACCCGCGATCGCGCCGTCCGATGACAACCTAGATGGCACGAGTGCTGATCGTCCAGGGAGACGCCCGTTCGCGGGCGGACACTGTTGCCACCCTGCGCGCCGAGGGCCACGACGTCCTCGAGGCAGGATCGGCCGACACCGGCGTGCGGCTGGCCCACGAGCAAGGCCCTGAGGTCATCCTGCTCGACCCGATGCTGCCCGACCGCTCCGGCTACGAGCTGTACGCCAGCCTCCAGCGCGACCCGGTCACCCTGGCCATCCCGGTGCTGTTCCTGCCCGGTGAGCTCCCACCGGTGGCGGCCGGCGAGGGCGAGGTGCCGATCGGCGGCCTGGACATCGTGACCCGGCTCGGGCTGGCCGTGCGCACCAAGTCGCTCAACGACGAGCTGCGGCTGGCCGACGTGAGCCTGCGCTCGGCGGTGCTGACCGACTCCCTCACCGGCCTGGCCAACCGCAGGGCGGCCGAGGAGCGCCTGCGCTCCCTCACCGGCATGGCCCGCCTCGGGGTCGGCCCGCTGTCCCTGGTCCTGGCCGACATGGACGGGTTCGCCGAGGTCAACGAGCGCTTCGGCTACGCCGTCGGCGACCGGCTGTTGCAGTCCTTCGCCGGCCTGCTCCACGAGTCATGCCGGTCCGGCGACACCGTCGGCCGCCTCGAAGCCGAGGCGTTCCTTCTGCTCCTCCCCGGCACCAAGCTGGACGCGGCCTGGTACGTCGCCGAACGGGTCCGCCGCCGCACCATCGCCATCGGTTCCGCCCTCGGCCCCGACGGCCCCCGCCTCACCGCCTCCTTCGGCGTCGCCGAGCACCGCGCCAGCGACGCGTGGCGCGACCTCCTCGACCGCGCCGAAGCCGCCCTCACCAGAGCCAAACGCGCCGGCCGCAACCGCTGCGAAGTCGCGTAGGGCTGGCCGCCCGGCCGGTCATGCCGTCCGGCGCCGGAACAGCACGCTGGAGAGCGCGACCGAGGCGACCAGGATGCCGCAGCACCAGGCCAGCGCCGGCCAGAGGCTGGCCCCGACCGGGGTGCCGAGCAGCAGGCCGCGGAGGGTCTCGATGACGGGCGTGACCGGCTGGTTGTCCGCGAACCCGTGGATCCACGTCGGCATGGTGTCGATCGGGACGAAGGCGCTGCTGGGGTAGGGCAGGAACATGACCAGGAAGGTGAAGCCGCTGGCGGCCTCGGGCGACTTGGCGAGCAGGCCGACGGCGGCCGACAGCCAGGAGAAGGCGAGGATGAACAGCAGCAGGACGCCGGCGGCGGCCAGCCAGTCCAGCGGCCCCGCGCTCGGCCGGAACCCGATGAGGAACGCGACCCCGAACACCAGGACGGTCGAGGCGGCGTTGCGCACGACGCTGGCGGCGACGTGGCCGGCCAGGACCGACGCCCCACCGATGTCCATCGAGCGGAACCGGTCGATGATCCCGCCGGTCATGTCGTTGCTGACGCTCACGGCGGTGGTTGACGCCCCGAATCCGGCGCACAGCAGCAGCACCCCGGGGACGACGTAGGTGACGTAGCTGGTGCCGGTCTGGATCGCGCCGCCGAACAGGTACACGAACAGCAGCATGAGCATGACGGGGAGCAGCAGGGAGGTCAGCAGCGCGTCCAGGTTGCGCATGGTCAGGCGCAGGCAGCGTCCGGCCATGGTCAGCGAGTCGGCCATGGCCGAGACCGGCCTGGTGGTGGCCGGCGGGCGCGGGACGGTAGCGGCGGCGAGGTCAGACACTGGCGGTCTCCTTCTCGGGTCGGCCGGCGGGGCGGCCGGTGAGGGCGAGGAACACGTCGTCGAGGGTGGCGGTGTGCACGGCGAAGCGCCGCACGGCGCGGCGCCCGGGGTCGACCTCGTCGAGCACGGCCCGGACCTGGGCGGCGCTCCCGTCGGTGGCGACGCCGATGGTGAGGCG
>DATHIG010000703.1:0-2943 GCA_035490035.1 Actinomycetes bacterium | reverse complement strand
GGCGCTGCTCCACCCGCCAGAACCCGAAGGCGACCCCGGCGCCTGACCTGGTCAACCGCCAGTTCACCGCGCCGGCGCCCAACCGGCTGTGGGTGGCCGACATCTCCAGGATCCCGACCGGGGAGGGGCCGCTGTGGCTGGCCAGTGTCCGCGACGCCTTCTCCCGGCGGATCGTGGGCTGGAAGACCAGCCACCGGGCCGACACTGACCTGGTGCTGGGCGCGCTGGAGTACGCGGTGTGGGGTCGCGGCCTGGGCGGCGACCCCGGCCAGCCGCGGCTGATCCATCATTCGGACAGGGGTGCCCAGGGTGGATTCAACTGGTCGTCGCAACACCTCGACGGTGAGGAGTTGCGATGGGAACACCCAGACGGCGCCGGTCGGGTCTGGCGGGTCGAGCACCGATGCGTTCACCTGGTCGGCCGCCGGTGGCGCGGCGTGAGCATCGGCAACGGTTCTGGAAGGCGATCGCGCACGGGCTGTCCAGCGAGGACGCCGCCGTGGTGTGTGGCGTATCACCGGCGGTGGGGGCGCGGTGGTTCCGGCAGGGTGGCGGCATGCCATCAACCAGTCTGGCTCCGCTGTCGGGCCGCTACCTGTCGTTCACCGAGCGAGAAGAGATCACCGTCCTCAAGGCCCAAGGCTGTGGCGTGCGCGAGATCGCTCGCAGGGTCGGCCGTTCAGCGTCGACAATCTCGCGAGAGGTACGCCGCAACGCCGCGACCCGTGGCGGCTTGCTGGAGTATCGAGCCACGACCGCGCAGTGGCACGCGGATCGGCGTGCCAAGCGCCCGAAGGTGGCCAAGCTCGCCGGCAACGACACGCTACGGGAGTACGTGCAGGACCGGCTTGCCGGCAGGGTCACCGCGCCCGACGGCACGGCGGTGCCCGGTCCCGAGGTTCGCTGGATCGGACGCCGTCACGGGCGCCGCAAGGACCGGCGATGGGCCAGGTCGTGGAGTCCGGAGCAGATCGCCAACAGGCTCTGGGTCGACTTCCCTGATGATGGATCCATGCGGATCTCTCATGAGGCGATCTACCAGGCCCTGTACGTCCAAGGCCGCGGCGCGTTGCGCCGTGAGTTGACCGCATGCCTGCGCACCGGGCGGGCGCTGCGGGTGCCCAGAGCACGGACCCGAGGGCGCGGCAAGCAGTTCCTCACCCCAGAGATCCTGATCAGCCAGCGGCCTGCCGAGGTCGCCGACCGTGCGGTGCCTGGGCACTGGGAAGGTGACCTCATCCTTGGTCTGGGCAGCTCGGCGATCGGGACGCTGGTGGAGCGCACCACGCGGTTCACGATGCTGCTGCACCTGCCCCGCATGCACGGCCACGGCGACCAGGCCCGGGTCAACAACGGTCCCGCGTTGGCCGGGCATGGGGCCCAGGCCGTCCGGGACGCCATCGCCGCCTCGATCGTGACGCTGCCCGAGCAACTACGCCGATCATTGACCTGGGATCAGGGTGCGGAGATGGCCCAGCACGCCCAGCTGCGCATCAATACCGGCCTGCAGGTGTTCTTCTGCGACCCGCACAGCCCCTGGCAGCGCGGCACCAACGAGAACACCAACGGGCTGCTGCGCCAGTACTTCCCCAAGGGCACCGACCTCAGCAAGCACAGCGCTGACGAGCTCACCGCCGTCGCCACTGCCCTCAACAGCCGACCCCGCAAGACCCTCGACTGGAAAACACCCGCCGAGGCCCTCGACGAGCTACTGTCGAACCCGTCAACAGCAGGCGGTGTTGCGACGACCCCTTGAACCCAAGGTGTTCACCGCCTTCGAAGTGGAGCCACAGCGAGTCGAAGGGTTGCCTGTTCTCGGCGTCGATCCCGTCGCCGACTACCGACCGTTGTTGGAGGAGCAGGGGTTCGCGATCGAGTTCTACCAGGAGACCAGGGGGTGGGCTGAGCGCGTGCAGGCGACGTACACGGCGGTCATTGAGGCGATGCCAGTGCTCACGTCTGAGATGGGTGAGCGGGCAGCGTCCGCGCTTGGGTCAGAGGCCGCGTTCACGCTGCACTACCGACCGTACCGTCGCCGAGTCCTCGCAGCGGCGCATGTTCGCACGGACCGTGCCAGGTACTGAGCGCCTCGCTGCATACTTCGCTGGGATGTGCACTCAACACCCGCGGCCGAGACCGCTCGTGACAATCGGCTGGGCGAGCCGCAACTCTCTCGGTGGGCAGCCGCCAGAAGCAGAGGTGTCGGAAAACGACCGTTTCTGGACGGGTTCGCTGGTGAGATCCGCGGCCACGCCGCGGCTGGGCAGGACAGTACGGGCTGTTGGATGACGGCGGCTCCGGCCACCGAGTGCCGGAGCCGCTTGCCCTGTCGATCAGGCCGCCGGGGGCTGCACCACCGACAGGATGTTCCCCTCAGGGTCCTTGAACCAGGCCCCCTTGAGCCCGCCGAGCTCGGCGATGCCGTTGACCGTCTTCAGCCCGGGCAGGTCGTAGTTCTCGAAGCTCACGCCTTTGCCCCGGAGGTCGGCCACCGCCGCCTCGACGTCGCCGACCATGAACGCGGCCAGCGTGTGCTGGGCCGTCCCGGCGTACTCGGTGGGATACAGGCTGAAGTAGGAGTCTCCGGACCGGTAGATGATGCCTCCCGGGTCCTCGGTCACGACCTGGGCGCCCAGCACGTCCTCATAGAACCGCCTGGTGCTATCCAGGTCCTTGGCCGGGATCGTCGTCCCCAACGACCAGTCGGCCAGCGTCGGCATCGCCATTGTGCCCCCTCCTTCCGGACGCCCAGCGGCGCCCGATGTGTCGTCCTGACCCGCACATTCTCTTCCTTGCGGCGGTGTGCTGTGGACCTAACGGAAGTCATGGTGAGCCGGCCCCTGGCCGTTGCGCCCAACACGGCCAGCTCGACCGGGGACGACAGCACCAGCACGTCGGCCCCGCCGCGGGCGGTGACGCCGCGTTCGACCAGGGTGAGAATCG
>DATHIG010000702.1:0-2784 GCA_035490035.1 Actinomycetes bacterium | reverse complement strand
TCGAGCGCGGCGGGACCGCGCCGATCTTCCTCGACGTCCCCGTCGGCACCAGGGCCGTCGACCCGGTCGTCAGCGCCCTCACCCTGACCGACGTCGTGGTCGGGGCGACCGTGTCGGCCCTGCTGCTCGCCCTGGCCGTCCAGGCCCACAAGCATCACGGCACGCTCGACCCCGAGCGGTTCGGGCCACGGCAGGACTGAGCGTGGACGCCCTGCCGGCCCTGCCGGTCGCGGTCCCCCTGCTGGTCGCCGCCGCCCTCGTCGGGCCGGCGCCGGTCTGCTCGCGACGGCTGGCCGACACGGCCGCGCTCGGCACCGCAGCCGTGGTGACCGTGCTCTGCGGCGCCCTGGTGGTCTCAAGCCTCGGTGCGCCGGTCGTCTACTGGTTCGGCGGCTGGACGCCCCGTGACGGGATCGCCCTGGGAATCGCCTTCACCGTCGACCCGGTCGGAGCCGGCCTTGCCACCCTGGCCGGCGTGCTGGCCACCGCGGCCCTGACGTTCTCCTGGCGCATCTTCGAGGCCGTGCGCACCCTGCACCACTGCCTCATGGTCGTCTTCCTGGCCGCCATCGTCGGCTTCTGCCTGAGCGGCGACCTGTTCAACATGTTCGTGTTCTACGAGCTGCTCAGCGTCGCCGCCTACGCCCTGGCCGGCTACCGGACAACGGATCCGGGATCGGTGCGCGGGGCGCTCAACTTCGCCATCACCAACTCGGTCGGGGCGTTCCTGGTGCTGAGCGGCATCGCCCTGCTCTACGGCCGCACCGGCGCCCTCAACCTGGCCCAGCTCGGGCAGGCGCTTGCCTCGAGGCCAGCCGACCGGTTGGTGGTGGTGGCGTTCCTGCTGCTCATGGTCGGGTTCTTCGTCAAGGCGGCGGTGGTGCCGTTCCACTTCTGGCTGGCCGACGCCTATGCGCTGGCCCCGACCGCGGCCGGGGTGCTGTTCGCCGGCGTGGTGTCCGAGCTCGGCCTGTACGCGGTCGCTCGCGTCTACTGGACGGTGTTCTCCGGCCCCCTGGCCGAGGTCAAGGGCCTCCGCGTCGTCCTGCTGATCGGAGCCTGTGCCACCGCCCTGGTCGGCGGGGTCATGTGCCTGCTCCAGCACCACCTTTCGCGCCTGCTCGCCTACGCCACCGTGAGCCACGTCGGCCTGACCCTTGCCGGGTTCGCGCTGCTCGGGCCGGCGGGGGCCGGGGGAGCCGTCCTGTACCTGGTCGCCGACGGACTGGTCAAGGGCTCGCTGTTCATCACCAAAGGGATCGTGGACCACCATCTGCGCGACGTCGACGAGCGGCGCCTGCAGGGCAGGGGCCGGCACATGCCATGGGCGGCGGCGCTCATGGTCCTGGGCGCGCTCGGCCTGGCCGGGGTGCCGCCCTTCGGGACCTTCATCGGCAAGGCGCTGATGGAGGAGGCGGCTCTTTCGGCCGGCCATCCCTGGCTGATCGCGCTGTTCGTGGTGGTGGCCGCGCTCACCTCGGCCGCCCTGCTGCGGGCGACCGGGCGGGTGTTCCTCGGCCTCGGGGGACAACCGGGTCGGGCGCCCGATCAGCGGGCGGCGCCCGACCCGGCGGCCGTCCGCCACCCGCAGGTGCACGCCACGCAGGTCGCCCCGGCTGTCCTGCTGCTGGCCGCCGCCCTGGCCATCGGCGTGGTACCAGGGCTGGCCGGCGAGGTCGAGGAAGCCGCCGACCGCTTCACCGACCGGCCCGCCTACGCGGCCGCCGTGCTCCAGGGCGCCACCGACCCGGGCCCGACCGAGCCCCACCCTCCCGGCCACCTCGCCGGACCGGCCATCTGGACGGTGCTCTCGGCCCTGCTCGGCCTCGGGCTCGCGCTCGCGGCCCTGCTTCCCCACCGCCCGTCCGCCCGCCTCCGCGCCACCTTCGACCGCGCCTCGGCCCCGGCCGTCGCCGTCCTGCGCGGGCTGCACAACGGCCACATCGCCGACTCGGTCACCTGGCTGGTCGTCGGCATGGCCAGCTTCGGGACGGCGCTCGCCCTGGTCCTCCGCTGACCCGCGGCGTTTCCCGGCGGCGGGCTCTTCGAGCTCTACCGCCGCGAGCTGGCCCCCCGGCTGTTCTGAACCCGCCCGTCGGGCGAGCCGCCCTCATCGTCCGACTCGTCCTCGGAGGATGGGCGCCCGACGAACGGGAGGACATACCACAGCCCGCCGAACACGACGACGGCCCCACCGGCGGTCAGCAGGGCCAGCCCGCTGCTGAACAGGACGTTGGTCACCACATAGAGGGCGAGCACGATGGCCACGGCCAGGAACACCGTGCCCCACAGGGCCATCTGGTTACCGATCCGCAGCAGGCGCTCCTTCTCGCCGGCCCGCCAGCGCAGTCGGTGGTGGGCCGACGGGGCGATCAGCAACACCGTCGCCAGCGTCGCCGAGGCGATCGAGGCGAAGAAGGCGTTCCTGAGGCTGCCTGGGAGTTCGGAGAATCGCTGCTGGAAGGGGGCGGTGAGCAGGAACGCCAGCAGCACCTGCACCCCTGGGAGCACCACCCGGAGCTCCTGCAGCAGCTCCATCAGCTCACGGTCGAGCCGTTCGGCCCTGCTCTCCCCGTCGGCCATGCGCCGGCCACCTCCCGCCCACCGTCGGTTCAGTGTAGACGGGAGGAGAGCGTTGAAACGGGGTGGCGCGGCTAGCCTGCGCCGAGCTGCTGCCTGCGGGCCGTCATCTCCTCGCCCAGGCGGGTCAGCTCGTCCCTGCCGAGAATCTCCTCGGACTGCGGCAGCATCTCCGACTCCTCCTCCTCGACGTGGTGACGGACG
>DATHIG010000701.1:0-8562 GCA_035490035.1 Actinomycetes bacterium | reverse complement strand
GACCACCCCGACCTCCAGCCCCAGGAAGCGGTGGATCACCCCCATCCATTCGGCGTCCCGCCTGGCCAGGTAGTCGTTCACGGTGACGATGTGCACGCCCTCGCCGGTCAGGGCGTTGAGGTAGGCAGGCAGGGTGGAGGCAAGCGTCTTCCCCTCACCAGTCTTCATCTCGGCGATGTTGCCTGCGTGCAGGGCCACTCCGCCCACCATCTGGACGTCGAAATGGCGCTTGCCGAGGGTGCGCACGCTGGCCTCTCGTACCGCGGCGAACGCCTCCGGCAGCAGGTCGTCGAGGGTCCGGCCGTCGGCCAGCCGCTTGCGGAAGGTGTCGGTCAGCTGGCGCAGCTCGGCATCGGAACGCTGCTGCATCGCCGGCTCGAACGAGTTGATCTCGGGCACCATCGCCTGACAGCGACGCAGCTCTCTTCCCTCGCCGAAACTCAGGACCTTGGACAGCACCACGGGTCGGATTCCTCCTCAGACCGGTGGGCCGACCATCACCCGCCGGAGTCAGTTCGCAGCCAAAAGTCCATTCTAGTGACCGGGAGCCGGGTCGGGGTCCCAGCCGTAACGATCGGGGATGAGCACGAAGGCGGCGGCGCCGAGCAACCCGGCGGTGCCGACCAGCTGGCCAGGGATGACCCGGCAGGCGGCGGCGAACGGGAAGCTGGCGTGGGTGGCGAACGCCTGCTGGAGCGGCTCCCAGAACGGTGGGCCGGACTGGGAGAAGCCGCCGACGATGGCCGCCACCTCGAGGTCGAGCAGGTTGGCGCAGGAGGCGATGGCGGTCCCGACGGCCCTGCCGGCCCTGGCCACGCTGCGCAGGGCGACCGCGTCGCCGGTGGCGGCCGCCGCGGCCAGTGCGACCCCGTCGGCCACGACCCCGGGCCGGGGGCGCCAGCCCTCGTCGAGGGCGTGCCGCACGGTGTTGGGCCCGGAGGCGATCGCCTCGAGGCAGCCGCGGCCCCCGCAGGCGCAGACCGGCCCGTCCGGCTCGACCACGACGTGGCCGACATGGCCGGCGTTGCCGCTGGTGCCGTGGTACAGGCGGCCGGCGAGGATGAGGCCGCCGCCGACGCCGGTGGAGACGGTGATGCCGAGTAGGTTGGAGGTGCCGACGCCGGCGCCCTTCCAATGCTCGCCGACGGCCAGCCCGACGGCGTCGTTGTGGATGAGGACCCGCTCGCTGTCGAACTCCTCGGCCAGGCGCTTGCGGAGCGGGAAGCCGCGCCAGGCCGGCATGTTGAGTGGGGAGACCTCGCCGGACGGCCAGACCATGGGCCCGGCGGCGGCCACGCCGATGCCGACCAGATCGCCGGGGAGGACGTCGGCGCCGCGAAGTGCGGCGGCCGCGCAGGCCACCAGGGCCTCGTAGAGCGGTTCGGGATCGGTACCGGTCGGGGAGGGCACGCGGCCGCGGCCGAGGATGCGGCCGGTGTCGTCGATCACCGCGGAGGCCAGCTTGGTGCCGCCGATGTCCAGTGCCAGAACGGTGCCCATCCGAGGCCTGCTACCGGCCCTCGCGCGCTACCGCAGCGACCGCCATGATCACCGTTGGCCTCCCGTGCTCAGAGGGGTGGCACCCTATGGACCCTACTTGATCTCCAGCAGCTTCTCGCGGACCGCGTACACCACCGCTTCCATCCGGGAGTGCAGGTGCAGCTTCTCCAGGATGTTGCGGATGTGGTTCTTGACGGTGTTCTCGGAGATGTAGAGCTCTTTGGCGATGTCGCGGTTGTTGTGGCCCTTGGCGACGAGCTTGAGGACCTCCATCTCGCGGTCGGTGAGCCGCGGGGTGGGGAGCTGCTGCTTCTCGTCGGCCCGTTTGACCATCGTGGCGAACTCGTTGAGGAGCTTGGAGGCCATGGACGGGGAGATCAGCGACTGGCCCTGGGCGACCGAGCGGATCGCGTTGGCGACCTCCTCGATCGAGATCTCCTTGAGCAGGTAGCCGTTGGCGCCGGCCTTGATGGCGTCGTAGAGGTCGGCCTCCTCGTCGGAGATGGTCAGCATCAGGATCTTGGCGTGCGGGATGAGGTCCTTGATGGTCTGGGTCGCCTCGATGCCGCTGCGCCGCGGCATCCGGACGTCCATCAGCACCACGTCGGGCATGAGCTCCTGGGCCTTCTCGATGGCCTCGGCGCCGTCGCCCGCCTCCCCCACGACCTCGACGTCGTCCTCCTGCTCGAGCACCATCTCGAGCCCACGGCGGAACAACGCGTGGTCGTCCACGATCAGCACGCGGATGGCATCACCTGCGCCCCGCGGTCGCGCCTGCCGGTCGTCGGCCACGCTCTCCCCTCTCACTCCCTGACCCAGCCGGGGGCGGCCGACTGTGGCGTGAGCCCCCGGACCCCCCTGGCTCCTTGCTGGCTGATCACGGTTCCGGCTCGTTGGCCCCGGCGTCGCCGTGAGGGCGACGGTACACGACCTTGGCCTGGTCAGTCTCGTCGCCATCCACAGGGGCGTCCTCATCATGCCCGGCAGGCTGGGTTGCCCCTTGGGCTTCCCCGACCCCTTCCGGCGGCAGCGGAGGGATGGCCTTGACCCCGTCGGCGTGCTGGGTCCGGTCGACCTGCCGGCCCTTGAGCTTCTTCACCTGGCGTTCGAGACGATCGACGACCTGGTCCACGGCGGCGGCCGGGTCGGTGGCGTTGGCATGGGCCCGGACGAGGCCGGACCTGGTGGTCAGGGTGACCTCGACCCGGTGCGGGTCGGCGACCCGTGGGTTGCGCTCTTCCGAGAACTCGACGTCCATCGCGAGGATGCGGTCGTCGAACCGTCGAAGCTTGGCCAGCTTGTGCTCCGCCCGCGCACGGACCTTCTCGGGCACGGTGGTGTTCTTGCCCTTCACCGTTACCTGCATGGGCAGCTCCCAGTCCGGTGACCAGACACGATCGGCCGTGCCCGGCCATACCCCCCGATCGAGCCTCGCAACCTGGACCTGACGCGGCGCTGTCTGCCAGATCACCTCGGCACGCGGGCCATCCTCCTTCACAGCCCGCTGGTCGTATTGGCCGGATTCTACACACGAAAACGGGTCACAACCACACAATGCGACCGGCGTGAGCAGGGCAAATCCCCGCTCAACAGGACACCTTGGGACACCCCGGCCTGGGGAGGGCCTCCTTGGATGGAGGGTCGTGGGTGGTGGAGGTCCACGCCGCGGACAGGAGGGCCGTGCCAACCTGGACGGCGGTGGGGGCGACGGCCAAGACGGCGGTTTCGACCTGGCGGGCGCCGGCGCCGTGGAGGGTAGCGGCGGCGCCGGCGAGCGTGCCGCCGGTGGTGGCCAGGTCGTCGACCAGCAGGATCCGGCCGCCGGCCAGAAGGTACCTGCCCCTGGGTGGCGGCCTGGGAGGTGGCGGCACCACGGGGTCGGTACGGCCGCCACCGGGGGCCCAACGCATGGGGTCGGCACGGACGCCACCGCGGGCACCACGCATGGGGTCGGCACGGCCGGCGCCGCGGGCACGGCCGAGGTCGGGGCCGCCGGCAGGGGCGAGCAGGTCGACCATGGGGAGGTCGAGGGCCCCGGCGACCCCGGCGGCGACCCGCTTGGCGTGGTCGCGGGGCGCCCCGGCGACCCGACCGGCGGCGACATAGGTGACCAGGTCGGCGCCGACTCCGGCGGCAGCCAGGGCGGTCCCGAGCCGGCGGCCGAGCTCGGTCAGGGCGGCCGGCTGGCCGTGCAGCTTGCCGGCCAGCACCGCGGCCCGCAGGCCCTCCCGGTACGGTCCGAGCGCCCAGAGTGCCACGTCCGGGTTGGCGGCCAGCCTCCACGGCCCCACGCCCGCCGGATCGGACGGCAGACAACGGGCGCAGCAGGGCCAGGCCGCGGTCGTGCCACAGCCCAGGCACATGGTGGGTCGGAGCAACCCAGCCAGCAGATCGGCGAGCAACATGCCCGGAGGCTAACCGCCTCCCCCGACCATCGCGCCGGCGCGTCCACAGCCCCCGACCATCGCGCCCAAACCCGTCCCCAAAGCCCCCGACCGTCGCGCGGGCCGCTCAGCGGCTGGCGAAGCTCGGGTCGGCATCGAAGGCGTTGGGGGTCGATTGGGTGAGGGTGCGGGGGGACTTGCCCAGGCGGTCGATCATCCACAGAGAGGCGCCGTGGCGGGTACGGACGGTGACAATGAAGTCGTCACCGGCGGGATTGACGGTGAGGTCGTTGCCGATATCGAGCATGGGGACACCGTCGGCGTCGTTGTTGACCACCGCGGTGGGTTCCCAGCCGTCGGACCCGGCGATCCAGAGCTTGCCCAGGTCGTCCTTGTTGTCGGTCTCGGCGATGAAGGCGACCGTGACCGCGTCGACCCAGACCGGGCTGAACACGCGGCCGAGACCGGGCGCGATCTGCCGCTCTGACCAGGCGATGACTCCTTCGGGGCCGAACTGGCCGACGAAGAGCTGGCCGCCGGGGTCCGGGTCGCCGTCGTCGGCGTTGCGGTCGGGGCGGTCGGCGAGGGCGAGCACGAACGCGCCGTCGGGGCTGACGGCGATGCTGGCGGGCTGGAGACCGGAGGGCAGCTCGGGGAGGTCCATCTGGCGGACGCTCAGGCTGCTGCGGGTGACCTCCCAGAGCCTGGCCCTGCCCTGGTCCCTGTTCACCAGGTAGACCCGCTGGGAGTCCGGGCTCCAGGACGGATGCGAGAGCTTGCCCGGGATATCGCCGGTGGCCGGGAAGGCTCTGCCGCCGGGCTGCACCAGCCACATGACCTGGGAGGCACCGCTGCCGACGAGAAACGCCATCCAGCGATGGTCGGGTGACCAGGTCGGCGCGGACATCGGGCCTGGGGCGTCCAGCCCGAGCACCTTGGGCGACTGGCCGGACCTCGGCGCGATCGTGTAGATCTCCCCGTGCCGCACGAACAGCACCGAATCGCCGTCGCGCTCCCGTGACCGCTGGGGCCACAGCCCAGCCAGCTGCCCGTCCTTGCGCCACCACAGGCGATCGGCCTGGAACCTGTCGATGCCGAGGGCGCCCACCGGACGGCCCTCGACAAGAATGCGAACCTGCGCGGTCTGGAGCAGGCGGCTCACCGTCCAGACGAGCTGGCCGACCCGGAGCTGCCCGGAGCCGACGGCATGGGTGAACTTGCTCGACAGGTTGACCGTGGCCACCTCGTTGGCGTACTTGAAGCTTCGCAGCTCGGTGCCGGGCGGGATCGCCGTGTTGAGGTTGTCGTACCGTCCTTGCGGGCCGGCCAGCAGCAGCTTCAGGGCACGTTCCACCAGCGCCGGCGACTCGGGGTTGCCAACACCAGCCCGTTGGACGAAGAGCGGTACCGGGGCCAGCAGCGGCGACGGATCGGCCAGGTCGGGGACCATGAACGTCTCGACCGGGGCGTACAGCTTGTTGAAGCTGATGTCACGCACCCACATGACATCGCCAGGGTTGGCGACCCGCGCGTCGGCCCCGTTCGTCTGCAGCTCCAGGTTGAGCGTGTCGTCGCCGGTGGCCGGGTACCATTCGTGCCCGTCCTTGAGCTGGCCGACCAGCTTGACCCTGATCGGGACGATCCGCTTGGCGTCCCTGATATAGGGCAGACCCGGCTCGAAGGCGCTGTACACCCGCACGGTGGTCCGGTCCGACCAGCGCTCGACCTGTTCGCGGGCGCCGGGCATGACCCAGCGTCGGATGATCGTCCGCCTGCCGGTGTTCATGGCCGACAGGAACCCGACCGCCACCTCGGTCTCGGACAGCCCGGAGGTCGGCTCGGCCGCGTCCTCGAGCGTCTCCGGGTTCACGGTCGGCGTCGAGGCCGCGACCGGGCTGACCGTGACCACCTCGCCGGTCGGCGGCACGCCGGCCGAGCAGGCGGCCAGCCCGAGCAGCGCCGCCAGGGCGGCGGCCAGCCGGAGAAGGCGGGAGCGGCGGCTAGCCACCAACCGCTACCTCCGACGCCGGAGCGACCTCGGGTTCCGGCTCGGCGATCTGTCCGTCCGCCGGCTCGGCCTTGGGGTCGACGGCCGGCAAGGTGACGGTGAAGGTCGACCCCCGGCCGACCTCGCTCTGCACGTCGATCGAGCCCCGGTGCAGGTTCACATTCTCGAGCGCGATCGCCAGCCCGAGCCCGGTGCCGCCAAGGGTCCTGGCCCGGTGGACGTCGGCCCGGTAGAAGCGCTCGAAGATGTGCGGCAGATCCTCGGCCGGGATGCCCTCACCCTCGTCGGCGACGGTGACCACCACCTCGGGGCCACGCCGGCCGACCCAGATCCGCACACCGCCCTCGACGGTGTGCTCGATGGCGTTCTTGACCAGGTTGGAGAAGACCCGGTCGAGCCGGCGCGGATCGGCGGCGACCAGGGGCTGGCCCTGGCTGCGGTCGACCTCCAGGCCAACGTCGACCTTGCGGCCGTGGGCGATCGGGTCGAGGGCGTCCATCACCTCGTCGAGCAGGCCGCTGAGGTCGACCTCGACCGGTTCCAGGTTGATCACGCCGGCGTCAAATCTGCTGATCTCCAGCAGGTCCTCGAGCAGGTTCTCGAACCGCTCCAGCTCGCGTTCCAGCAGCACGGCGGCCCGCTGGGCGTCCGGCGGCAGACCGGTGCGGGCGGCGTGGATGTAGTCGGCGGCCATGCGCACCGTTGCCAGCGGCGTGCGCAGCTCGTGGCTGACGTCGGACACGAACCTGGCCTGCAGGCTGCCGACGTGCTCCAGCTCTCCGATCTTCTGGGCCAGGTTGTCGGTCATCCGGTTGAACGACTCGGCCAGCTTGCCGAAGTCGTCCTGGCTGGTCGCCTGGGGGATGCGGGCGGCCAGGTTGCCGGCCGCGATCTCCTCGGCGACGTCCCTGGCCCGCTGGATCGGCTTGAGCACCCGTCCGATCGAGATCGCGGCCAGGATGACGACGGCCGCGAGCAGTCCGGCGCCGACGATGAGCAGGAAGTTGGAGAGCCTTGCCAGGGTCTCCTCCTGGAAGTTCAGCGGGTAGAAGAAGTAGGCCTCCTGGAGGCCGGCCTGGTCGCTCTGCTCGATGCGGATCGGGGCGCCGACGATCAGCATGCGGCCAGGGCCGACGGGCGACCGGACGTATACAAGGGCCAGCTCGGAGTGGGTCCCGACCCGGTCGGCCAGCCCGGCCGGCACATGCCCGTAGCGGTAGTTGGAATCGGAGAAGGTCTCGGCGCCGCCCGCGTCGTGCAACACCACTGCCTTGAAGCTGGGCTGACCGCCAGGGCCCGCGATCAGCCCGTCGCGCAGCTTCACCTGGATCTGCTTGCTGTCGAGGCCGGTGACGTCACCCAACCCGTTCTGGCGGGTGAGGAGCCCGACCTGCTGAATGGCGTCGGCGCTGTGCTGGCTGTACAGGGACTTGGCCAGCAATGCATGCAAGGCGGCGCCGAGCAGCAGCAGCGCCCCGACCACGATCGCCGACGTGAACAGCACCACCCTGGCCCGCAGGTCGAGCCGGGCGAGGCTGAAGCGGCCCACTGCTATCCCTGATCACCCGCCTGCGCCGACGCATCCACGGCGCCGCTCTCCGGACCGATCCGGTAGCCGACGCCCCTCACAGTCTGCACCACCCGAGGGTTCTCTGGATCGTCCTCGATCTTGGCCCGCAGCCGCTGGACGTGCACATTCACCAACCGGGTGTCACCGGCGTAGCGGTAGCCCCAGACCTGCTCGAGCAGCACCTCGCGGGTGAACACCTGACGGGGCCGCCTGGCCAGGGTGGCCAGCAGCTCGAACTCGAGCGGAGTCAGGTTGACCGGTTTGCCCACCTTGGTCACCTGGTGGGCCATCACGTCCATCTCGATGTCGTGGAAGCGGAGGGTCTCGGCGCCCTCGGTGTCGCGGCGGCGCAGCCGGGCCCGGATGCGGGCGACCAGCTCCTTGGCCGAGAACGGCTTGGTGATGTAGTCGTCGGCTCCCGACTCGAGCCCGAGGACCACGTCGACCGTGTCGGTCTTGGCGGTCAGCATGACGATGGGCACGCCCGACTCCAGGCGCAGCTCGCGGCAGATCTCGAGACCGTCCTTGCCCGGCAGCATGAGGTCGAGCAGGACCAGGTCGGGCTTGGCCTGATGGAAGGCGGCGATGGCCTGGTCGCCCGAGCGGACGAACACCGGCTCGAAGCCCTCCTGGCGCAGGACGATCCCGAGCATCTCGCCGAGCGACGGGTCGTCATCGACGACCAGTACCCTGCCCTTCACGCCAAACCGCCCCCTTCCCCAGCACCGGCAATCGGCCAAGGATGTCACGTCGACGACCAACAGTGGAGTCCAAACCTTTCCACAGGTTTGTCGGACGCCGTTGACCGTCCCGGGTGGCCTCGTGACAATGCGCGCGAGCGCCGATGAAAGGAAGGTTGTGAGCGACCCACCGCCACCTTGGCACCCACCGGACCAGCCGTCCGGTCGGCCCGGTTCGACCCCGCCCGGCCCGCCGGGTGGTGCCGGTTGGGGTCCGCCTCCGGGGCCGCCACCCCCGGGCGGCCAACCAGGATGGGGACCCCCGGGGGGACAACCAGGATGGGGACCCCCACCAGGAGCCCCGGGCGGGCAACCAGGATGGGGACCCCCACCAGGACCGCCTGGCGGGCAGCCGGGGTG
>DATHIG010000700.1:0-3725 GCA_035490035.1 Actinomycetes bacterium | reverse complement strand
GAGGGGTTCCGTGGCTCCGGCCAGTCCTGGCGGCTTGAGCACCCAAGCGGCAACGCCGCTCTCATCCGGATTCAACGAAGCCGGTGGAACACCGCCGACAGCGTGCAGTTCACGATCAACCTGGCGGTCGCGTCCAAGGTCGTGTGGGACTGGCAGCTTACGCGGGAACCGGGGCGTGGACCGGCAGCCAGGCCCTCGGCCTTGTATGCCAACGACTGCCCGCTGTGGCGTCGCATCGGAGCCGGGCTCGGGGAGGACGGGTGGTGGACGATCACCAGCGGGATGCGGCTTGAGCCGGTGGCCGCCTCGGTCGTCGAGGCGCTCCGCGGCCGGGCGATTCCCCTGCTAGGTGACCATCTCACCGACGCGGCGCTGTGCCAGTGGCTCGATGATCCACAGCTCGAATGGCCCACTGACACCTGGCGCCTGATCTACCTGTCGGTGCTGCTTGCCACACACGGTCCAAATAGACGGTTGGACCAGGTCCTCGAGCAGCTGCAGGCCCGGGTTGCGCATGATCCGCGTCCGCCCTGGCTCGCTGAGCACGTCACCAACATGCGCCGGCGCGCCCTGGCGGCAGCAGGGGGCGGCGCTTCTGCTGCACGGCCTCCCAACACAAACCCGGCTGACGCCGCCACGTGATGGGAGACTACCCGGCCGCGACATGGAGGTGTCGAAGGAGTCAAGGGTCCACCAGCGGCAGCAGACGCCGTCCGGAAGGACCGGTACGGGCGCAAACGAACCATGGCGAATCATCAGGCAGGTTCCTCACTATGCCTAACGGTCTCGAATTCCAGTGGCGAAATCCTCGGTGGATCTGACACGGAAGGGGCCGGAGGTTCAACTCCTCCCGCGCCCACCGCACTTGCTTTGACCAGGGCTTTTGCGCACCCACTCGACCAACTGTGGATGGGATCGGTGGGCGAGGAAGGCACCAGCGGTCGAGAGAGCGTTTAACTGCTTAACCGAGGTGTTCTCGTACGCGGAGAAGCCAAACCCGTCAGTAGCACCAGGCCGCTTTGCTCGAGCCCATACGTCGATCCGAGGCCCTGAGCCACCCATCTGGGTCGAGTCGGGGATGGTGGTGGTCCTCTCGCAGTGCGAGCCGCACCCCGATCAGAGCCCTCACTGCACGGCGTCAG
Organism: Actinomycetes bacterium; assembly: GCA_035490035.1. Lineage (GTDB taxonomy): Bacteria > Actinomycetota > CALGFH01 > CALGFH01 > CALGFH01 > CALGFH01. The sequence goes on along the minus strand of DATHIG010000700.1, from coordinate 2,583 downwards.
GAGCTGGATAGTGCGGGGTCAGGCAGGCAGTTGCTCGGCGAGGCGCTTGGACAGCGTCAGCCCGGTCAGCGCCGGGTTGACCGAGCCCACCGTCGGGAACAGCGACTGGTCGCAGACGTAGGCGTTCTGGATGTGGTGGAAGCGGCCCAGCGGGTTGGTCACCGAGGTGGCCGGATCGTCCCCCATCCAGAGGGTGCCGGACTCGTGGTAGGTCGTCCCGAGGCCTCGGTGCCACTCGGGGAATGGGCGGTTCAGGGGGAACGGCTGTGGCTGCCATCCCCCGTCGTACAGGTACTGGATGTCGGTAGGTGCGCCGGCGATGGCTTGGGCGAGGTCGAGCGCGGCTTGGTCCATGGCCTGCCAGGTCTGGGCGTCGGGTGGTTCCAGCGTGAGGTGCACGTAGGCTCTGGGGACGCCGAACTCGTCGGCCTGGTGGGGACTGAGGTCGATCCAGCTGGTGGTCGGGTTGGTGATCGGGGTGGTGGTGTCGCCGTGCATCTCCCCGATCGCGCGCAGGGTGATGGTGATCCAGTCTGGGTCGGTGTTGGCTAGTTGCTGGTCCAGCAGATCCAGGTCGGGGATCATGCGGAACAGCAGCTCGTCGGAGCCGGCGCGGCTGGTCGATGCCGTGACCTGGAGGTGGAAGCGGCCCGTGGGTGCCGCGCCGCGTACCAGTAGCGCGGCGCTCTGGACGTGACCGGGGATCGCTGGCAGCGCCGACCGGCGGATGCGGACGGTGAAGTCGCTGCGCACATGGGCCATCAGGTTCCGACCCATCAGGGGGGACGGAAACGAGTGCAGCGCCAACCGTGTGCTCTCTACACCGCTGGCGGCCAGGATCACCGCGCAGCCTTGCTGGATCCCCAGCGACGTTCGCTGCCCGGCGATATCGACCTCGACGGTATGGACGACGCCGTTGACTGTGTGCAGCTTGATGACGTGGGCCAGGGGGACCAGGAAGAGCCGGCGGTTGGCGTCGCTGCCTCCTGAGCCGCGCACGTCCTCGCGGACAGCGTCAATCAGCAACGGGAGGCTGCTGTACTTGTCGAAGCAGACCGGCTCGTGAGCCAGCATGCGGCCAGGATCGACGCAGTCCGCGCCCACGTGGCCGCGGCCCGGTTCCACCTTGCCGTCGGCCGGCCGGCCGACGCCTGGCGCGCAACCCGGGCCGCCGCCGATCTCGCCGGCCCGGAGCCCTCGTTCGCCTCCTGCACCCTGGAAGCCCACGCCGGCATCCCCGAGGTCTGCCTGGCCCTGCTCGAGCGGGGCAAGGCCGTGGGCGTCGACCCGGCCGAGTTGCGCGCGACCGCGGCCGCCGGGCTGCGCCGGCTGCGTCGCTACGCCCGCTCCTTCCCCATGGCCCGGCCGAGGGCGCTGGTCTGCCTGGGTTGGTCGCACTGGCTCCAGGGTCGCCAGGGCGCCGCCCGCCGGGCCTGGACGCGGGCCATCCGAGAGGCCGAGCGGCTGGCCATGCCCTGGGAGCTGGCCCGCGCCCACCACCAGCTCGGCCGCCACCTGGCTGCCGGCGAGCGTTCCCCACTCGGCCTGGACCGGATCGAGCACCTCGACCGGGCCAGGTCGACCTTCACCGCGCTCGGCTGCCGCACCGACCCGATAGCGCCAACCGGGGCCGTCGGCCGGCGTACCTGAACCTCGGTCAAGGCCGCGCGGGGTATCAGCGGGTGGGCCAGCCCACCACCCGGCCGACTCGTTCCTTCGCCACATAGCCTGTCGGTCCCATGGAACATCAGCCCAACACCCAAGGCCCGATAAGTGGTCCAGGGCCACCTCGCTTGGCGGTCTGGAAGCTCTCCTTCGATGGCCCAGCGCACATCGCCACACGCAAACCAGGCCGAGCAGTGCGGCGCCGGGCCGCATCTAAGCAAGTGTAGAACGCCGCGGAATTTCTTGGGAGTCGGCTCTATGGGCAAGGACTCGCATCGCGTAGTCGCGGACAGCGATGAGTTGGGCGGGAAAGATCCGTAGCACCTCCGTCATGTCCTTGGCGTCTCCACCGGCGTAATCCAGCATGAGCCCGATGGCGCTCTTGGAGACATCGTCGTCTGCTTGCTTGAGTTGCGCTGACAGGGCGTCCTCGGGCACGTGCTCAACGGTGAACATATGTCCCCCGACTTCCTCGAAGATGCGCACGACGGCGAGTGGACTGAGGGCCTCTGGGCCGCCCAGCTCAAGGACCCTGCCTGCTGCGTTGGGGTTGTCGACGCAGCGGGCCGCGAACTCGGCCACATCCCGAAACGAGATCCAGCTGATTGGGTTGCGGCCTGCTCCGTAGATGCGCGCCCGGGCGTTGCTGTAGTCGAATCCCAACAGGGGGCTGAGCCAGCCCTCCATGTAGAAGGTCGGCCGCAGGATGGTGTAGGCGACCGCTCCGTCTATCAGGTACCGCTCCACCGCCCGTTTGCTGTCGCCGCAAGGCTCCGGGGTCCGGAGGTTGCCGGAAAAGGACGTGTAGACGAGGTGGCGCACGCCCGACCCACGGGCGGCGTCGACCAGGCTCTTGTGGCCTCGAAGGTCGATGTCCGGGATCGAGTCGCCAGGCTGGTGGCCACCGATGGCTGTGGC
>DATHIG010000699.1:0-3544 GCA_035490035.1 Actinomycetes bacterium | reverse complement strand
CGCCGGCCGCCTCGACCCGTTCCCGCCCGCGCTGCGAGCGGACGCCGAGGGTGACCTCGACGCCGATGCGGTCGAGGAAGATGGCCAGGGCGAGGCCGACGCGGCCCGGGCCGATGACGGCGGCGGGCGAGAGCTTGCTGGGTTGGGATGGCGGCATGGAACCCCCGGGGCCAGATGTCACCGAGTATATCCGGCCAAGTCGGGACGAAGGCCCCTACGCCGGGCAACCAGATGCAGGGTCCTGGCGCTGGAGCGGTAGGGCTCGCGCAGGGCGACCAGCCGCTCCAGCTCGACCAGGGCGGCCAGCTCCCCCTGGCCCAGGTCGTCGTCGCCGGCATCGGTGAAGACCCCGACCCCGCACGCCGCGGCCAGCTCGAACCCGGCCTTGTCGAGCTCGGCCTCGGCCTCGGCGAGGGTCATCGCCTCTCCACCGGCGATCAGGCGCAGGGCGGCGGCGTGCTCGCCGCGGCGGCCGGCCCGCAGGGCGAGCCAGTCGCGGTTGGCGAACCCGAGGGACAGCACGCCGCCGGGGGCGAGCACGCCGGCCAGGGAGGCGAGCAGGGCCGCCGGGTCGTCGACCCGGGTGACCAGGTCGTGGCAGACGGCCGCGTCCTGGCTGCCCGGGCCCAGCAGCTCCGGCAGGTCGGCGGCGTCGCCCTGCACGGTGGTGACGCGGTCGCCCACCCCGCCGCCCTCGTCGGCCGCCCGCTGGGCGCAGGTGGCCAGCATGGCCGCCGAGGTGTCGACCACCGTGACCTGATAGCTGCGCCTGGCCAGGGCGACGGCGAGCTGGCCGGTGCCGCCGCCGGCGTCGGCCACCGCGGCCGGCGGCGCCGGCAGGGCGTCCAGCACCTGGTCGAGCAGCAGCTCGAACCGCACCCGTCCGCGGGCCCTATTCACCGGGGCACCCCGCAGCCGAAGGCCGCCAATCCCCCGGGGAACCCCGGAGGGGTGCCCCGGACCCCTCCGGCAGGCCCCCGCCGGCCATCAGGGTTCCAGCTCGCCGACGGGCACGACCCCGGACACCGGGCCCAGCCGGGCCAGGGCGGCGGCGGCGAGCTCGCCGTCAGGGAAGCGGGCGAACGGGTCGGCGTCGCAGAGGGGCACCAGCACGAAGGCCCGTTCCCTTGCCCGCGGGTGGGGAACGATCAGCTCCGGCGAGTCGATCGGCGGCCCGTCGTACAGCAGCAGGTCCAGGTCCGCGGTGCGCGGCCCCCAGTGCTCGGCCCGGACCCGCCCGAGGCTGGTCTCGGTGGACTGGAGCAGGTCGAGCAGCTGGTAGGGGCTGCGGTCGGTCTCCAGCACGGCCACCGCGTTGAGGTATGGGCCCTGTTTGGGTCCCCCGACGGGCACCGTCTCGAAGACGCGGGAGACGGCCATGACGTGGGTCGACTTGTCGGCGTCCAGCGCCCGCACGGCCGCGTCGAGGGTGGCGAGGCGGTCGCCGAGGTTGGACCCCAGCCCAACGTGCGCCCGTGTCATGCGCTTCCTTCCCCGGTCGTCTCGCGGTCCCGTGTGATCTCCACCGCCACCGTCGCGTCGACCGGAAGCGGCGCCTGTGGCTTGGTGACCCGGACCCGGACCTGGCGGACCCGCTCGTCGGCCAGGACCAGCTGGGCGACGTCCTCGGCGACCGCCTCCAGCAGCTTCCTCGGACGCCCGCCGACCACCTCGGCCACCCGGCCAGCCAGGCTACCGTAGTCCACCGTCGTGTCCAGGTCGTCGGAGCGGCCGGCCGCGGCCAGGTCGACGACCAGCTCCAGGTCGACCACGAACACCTGGCCGAGCTGGGCCTCGTGGGGCAGGACCCCGTGGTGGCCCCTGACCCGCAGTCCAGTGAGGAGGATGCGGTCGCCGCTCATGGGCGCAGGACCGGGGACCCGTGGTGCAGCACCATCCGCCAGCGCCCGCCGTCGCGGCGGAAGACGTTGGTGGCGAGCACCTTGGCGTCCTCCATCTCCGGCCCGGCGGAGCCGCCGGACAGGATGTTCTCGGCGCAGGTGACCCAGGCGGTGTCGGCGTCGACGTGGACGCAGACGTCGGTGAGGATGAACTGGATGTAGGCCGAGTTGGCGAAGATGGCCATCCAGGAGCGGCTCACCTGGGGCCAGCCGGTCATCAGGTCCCATCCAGGGTGGATGCAGCGGACCTCCTCGTCGTGCTGCCAGCACGCCTCCATGCGGTCCATGTCCAGGGCCTCGAAGGCGGCGTAGAACTCCTCGTTGGCCTCGGTCACGGCCGCCTCGTCGGCAGGCGTCACGGCCGGTCCCCGTCCACCGGGGCACCAGGCTTGCGTCCCCCGGACCCACCGCCGAGCAGGGCCTCGGTCATCCGCACGGTGCGGACCAGCGGCCCGACGTCATGGACGCGCACGATCCGCGCCCCGCGCTCCACCGCCCAGACCACCGTGGCTGCCGTGCCCTCCAGCCGCCGGTCGACCGGAGCGTCAAGGGCCCGGCCGATGAAGCCCTTGCGGCTGGTGCCGACCAGCACCGGGTGGCCCAGCCGGGTGAACCGGGCAAGGCCGTCGAGCAGGTCGTAGTTGTCCCGGTCGCGCTTGCCGAAGCCGATCCCCGGGTCGACCACCAGCGCGTCGCGGTCGACGCCGGCCGCCTCGGCGGCCCGGCAGCGCTCGGCCAGGAACGCCTCGACCTCGGCGACCACGTCGTCGTAGACGGGGTTGTCCTGCATGGTGGCCGGAGTGCCGAGCATGTGCATCAGCACCAGCGGGACCTTGGCGTCGGCGACCACGCCGAGCAGGTCGGGGTCGTGGCGGCCGGCGCTCACGTCGTTGACCATGGTCGCCCCAGCGGCCAGGGCGGCGGCGGCAACCGCCGACCTCCTGGTGTCCACCGACACGGGCACCCCGGCCGTGCTGGCCAGCGCCTCGATCACCGGCAGCACCCGCTCCAGCTCGACCGCCTCGTCGACGCCGGTGGCGCCCGGCCGGGTCGACTCGCCCCCGACGTCGAGCAGGTCGGCCCCTTCGCCGGCCAGGTCCAGCCCGTGGGCCACGGCCGCGCCAGGGTCCAGGTAGCGGCCGCCGTCCGAGAACGAGTCGGGGGTGACGTTCACCACCCCCATGACCAGGCATCGCGTCGCCGTTGGCAGGACCAGGTCGCCGATCCGCAGGTCGTGCGGGGCGAGCGGCGAAACAGACAAGAATCAACCCCTCCCGGGTGGTCGGCCCACCACATTAGCCGAGGCGGGTGACCCCCAGGAGGTTCATCGCCTCCAGGCGGGTCGACATGGAGTCGCGGAACATGCCCCGCACGGCCGAGGTCACCGTGACCGCCCCGGGCTTCCGCACCCCGCGCATGGTCATGCACAGGTGCTCGGCCTCGATCACCACCAGCGCCCCCTGGGGCTCAAGGCGCTCCACCATGGCGTCGGCGATCTGGGAGGTCAGCCGCTCCTGGACCTGCGGCCGCCTGGCCAGCCCGTCCACCAGCCGGGCCAGCTTCGACAGCCCGGTGATCCGCCCCTCCTTGTGGGGGATGTAGGCGACATGCGCCTTGCCGATGAACGGGAGCAGGTGGTGCTC
>DATHIG010000698.1:0-7601 GCA_035490035.1 Actinomycetes bacterium | reverse complement strand
TGGGCGGGTTCACCTTCCAGAACTACATCAACGCCTGGGAGCAGGGCGACTTCACCCGCCACTTCCTCAACTCCCTGATCATCACCGTGCCCGCGGTGCTGCTGACGCTGTTCCTCGCCTCCTGCGTGGCGTTCGTGGTGGCCCGCTTCAGCTTCCGGTTCAACCTGACCCTGCTGGGGCTGTTTACCGCCGCGAACCTGCTGCCGCAGCAGGCGCTGCTGATCCCGCTGTTCCGGGCCTACCGCTCGATCCCGCTGCCAGTCTGGATGAGCGACTCGGGCCAGCTGCTGGACAGCTACTGGGGGCTGATCCTGGTCAACACCGCCTTCCAGACCGGCTTCTGCACTTTCGTGCTGAGCAACTACATGAAGGCCCTGCCGCACGAGATGTACGAGGCGGCCCGGGTGGACGGGGCCGGTGTCCCGGTCCAGTTCTTCCGGATCACCCTGCCGCTGTGCCGCCCGGCCCTGGCCGCCCTGGCCACCCTCCAGGTGACCTGGATCTACAACGAGTTCTTCTGGGCCACGGTGCTGATGCAGTCGGGCGACAAGTTCCCGATCACCAGCTCCCTCAACAACCTCCGAGGCCAGTTCTTCACCGACTACAACCTGCTCTCGGCCGGGTCGATCCTGGTCGCCATCCCCGTCCTGATCGTGTTCTTCCTGCTCCAGAAGCAGTTCGTGGCCGGCCTGACCCTGGGCGCGACCAAGGGGTGAACGCTCCCAACGGCGTCGTCCACCTGCGCGCGGGCGGGGTCTCGCTGGTGCTGGACGCACGGGGAGGGGCGGGGGAGCCGCTGCCGGTGGTCCTGCACTGGGGGCCGGACCTGGGCGCAGAGTTGGACGGCGAGGCGCTGGCCGAGGCGCTGGTGCCCCCGGTGGCATCGTCGGCCGTGGCCGGCCCTGTCCGGCGACGGCTGCTGCCGATGCCGGTCGACGGCTGGCGGCTGCGGCCCGGGTTGAGCGGCGCCCGGGCGGACGGCACCGGCTGGTCGCCGCGGTTCCTGGTCGGGTCGGTCGACATCCCCGAGGACCGGACCGGTGCCGTGGTGGAGGCCGAGGACACCCAGGCCGGGCTCGCGCTCACCACCACCGTGACGCTGCACCCCTCCGGTGTGCTGGAGATGGGCCACCGCCTCCGCAACCTCGGCCCGGCGTCGTATCTGGTCGCGCAGCTGGCGGCCACGCTGCCGCTGCCCGACCACGCGGCCGAGCTGCTCGACCTGACCGGGCGGTGGTGCCGCGAGCGGATCCCCCAGCGGCACCGGCTCCTGCACGGCGCCTGGGTACGCGAGGCCCGGCACGGGCGCACCGGCCACGACGCCACCCTGGTGCTGGCCGCCGGCACACCAGGGTTCGGCTTCCGCTCCGGGGAGGTCTGGGCCGTGCACCTCGGCTGGAGCGGGAACGCCGTGCACTGGGCCGACCGCAACGCCGACGGCCATGCCGGGCTGGGCGCCGCCGAGCTCCTGGCCGCCGCCGAGGTCGTGCTCGCGCCGGGCGAGGAGTACGCCACGCCGCCGCTGTTCGCCGCCTACAGCGCGGCTGGCCTTGACGGCCTGACCGCCGCCTACCACCGCTACATCCGGGACCGCCCCTCCCATCCCGGCACCCCCCGGCTGGTCGTCCTCAACACCTGGGAGGCCGTCTACTTCGACCATCGCCTGGAGCGGCTGGCCGGCCTCGCCGAGCTGGCCGCCCGGCTGGGGGTCGAGCGCTTCGTGCTCGACGACGGCTGGTTCCGCCACCGCCGCGACGACACCGCCGGGCTGGGCGACTGGTACGTCGCCGAGGACGTGTGGCCGCAGGGGCTGCACCCGCTGATCGAGCGTGTCCGGTCGCTGGGCATGGAGTTCGGGCTGTGGGTGGAGCCGGAGATGGTCAACCCCGACTCCGACCTGTTCCGGGCCCATCCCGACTGGGTCCTGTCGGTACCCGGCCGGCTGCCGCCGGCCTGGCGCAACCAGCAGGTGCTCGACCTGGCCAACCCCGACTGCTACGCCTATCTCCGCGACCGGCTGGACGCGCTGCTCGCCGAGCACGACATCGCCTTCCTGAAATGGGACCACAACCGCGACCTGATCGAGGCCGGCCATGCCGGACGGCCCGGCGTCCACGCCCAGACCCTGGCCGTCTACCGGCTCCTCGACGAGCTGCGCGGGCGCCACCCCAGCGTCGAGATCGAGAGCTGCGCGTCCGGTGGCGGCCGTGTGGACCTGGGGATCCTGGCCCGGACCGACCGGGTCTGGGCCAGCGACACCAACGACGCGCTCGAGCGCCAGCACATCCAGCGCTGGACCCAACTGCTGCTGCCTCCCGAGCTGGTCGGCACCCACGTTGGCCCGCCCCGGGCGCACACCACCAGCCGCACCCACACGCTGGCCTTCCGGGTCGCGACCGCGATCTTCGGCCACTTCGGCATCGAGTGGGACATCGCCGCGGCGTCGGCGGAGGATCAGCTGGCCCTCGCCGAGGCGGTCGCCCTCTACCGCCGGATGCGCCCACTGCTCCACAGCGGAGCGGTGGTGCGGGCCGACCGGCCCGACCCGTCGGCCTACCTCCACGGCGTGGTCGCCCAGGATCGCGCCGAGGCCCTGTTCGCCTACGTGCAGCTGGCCGCCTCGGCGCAGGAGACCCCGGGCCCGGCCCGGCTGCCCGGCCTTGCGGCGGACCGCGCCTACCGGGTCACGCCGCTCGCGGTCGCGGGCGGGCCCGAGACCAGGCAGGCCGTGCCGCCGCGATGGTACGAAGCGGGCGGCGCCACCCTCACCGGGAAGGCCCTCGCCGAGGTCGGCCTGCCGCTGCCGGTCCTCCGGCCCGAGCAGGCCCTGCTCCTGCACGTGACCCGGGAGGCATCATGAGCTCTGGCCTAGAAGACGTCCAACCCACCGCCGGTGCGCGCCCGCCACGGGCGTGGTTCCAGTCCGACGCGCCGGCCATTGACCTCTCTGGGGACTGGCGGTTTCGGCTGTCTGGGCGCGCCGATGCCGATACCGGCTTCGTGGCCGGCGACTTCGACGACGCCGCCTGGCCGACGCTGCCGGTGCCGTCGCACTGGCAGCTGCGCGGCCACGGCGCCCCCGCCTACACCAACGTCGCCTACCCCTTCCCGGTCGACCCCCCACGGGTCCCGACCGAGAACCCCACCGGCGACTACCGGACGGTCTTCCGGCTACCGGCCGGCTGGACGGCCGAGCGGACCGTGCTCCGGTTCGAAGGGGTCGACTCCTTCCTCCGCGTGTGGCTGAACGGCCGGGAGCTGGGCACCTCGACCGGGAGCCGGCTGCCGGTGGAGTTCGACGTCACCGAGGCGCTGCGCCCGACCGGCGACAACCTCCTGGCGGTTCGCGTGCACCAGTGGTCGGCGGCCAGCTACCTGGAGGACCAGGACATGTGGTGGCTGTCCGGGATCTTCCGCGAGGTCATGCTGCTGGCCCGCCCCGCCGGCGCGCTGGAGGACCATTTCGTGCACGCCGACTACGACCACCACACCGGCTCGGGCAGGCTCCGCGTCGACAGCGACACCTCCGCCCGGCTCACCGTGGCCGAGCTGGGGGTGGACGTCGCCGCCGGGGAGACGGTCCAGCTGCCGGCCGTGGAGCCGTGGTCGGCCGAGGCTCCCCGGCTCTACGACGGCCTGCTCACCTCGGCCGGGGAACGCGTGCCGCTGCGCATCGGCTTCCGCACCGTTGCTGTCCTTGACGGGGTCCTCGCGGTCAACGGCCGGCGCGTGCTGTTCCGTGGGGTCAACCGGCACGAGTTCCATCCCGACCTCGGGCGCGCCCTGCCCAAGGACACCATGCTGCAGGACGTCCTGCTCATGAAGCGGCACAACATCAACGCCGTCCGGACCAGCCACTACCCGCCGCACCCACGGTTCCTGGAGCTCTGCGACGAGTACGGCCTGTACGTCATCGACGAGTGCGATCTGGAGACCCACGGGTTCGTGCAGGTCGGCGGGCGGGGCAACCCCGCCGATGATCCGCGGTGGCGTGAGGCGCTGGTCGACCGGATGCGGCGCACGGTCGAGCGGGACAAGAACCGGCCCAGCGTCATCCTCTGGTCGCTCGGCAACGAGGCCGGAACCGGCCGCAACCTGACCGCCATGGCTCAGTGGGCACGCTGGCGTGACCCGTCGCGGCCGCTGCACTACGAGGGCGACTGGTCCTGCGCCGACGTCGACGTCTACAGCCGCATGTACCCCACCCACGCCGAGGTCGACGCCATCGGCCGCCGTGAGGAGGAGCCGCTCCCCGATCCCGAGGTGGACGCCAGGCGCCGAGCGATGCCGTTCATCCTCTGCGAGTACGCCCACGCCATGGGCAACGGGCCCGGCGGCCTCTGGGAGTACCAGCAGCTGTTCGAGCAGCACCCCCGCTGCCAGGGCGGGTTCGTGTGGGAGTGGATCGACCACGGGATCCGCAAGCGCACCGAGGACGTCCGCGAGTTCTTCGCCTACGGCGGCGACTTCGGCGAGCCCCTGCACGACGGCAACTTCGTGGCCGACGGCCTCCTGTTCCCCGACCGTAGTCCGTCCCCGGGGCTGCTGGAGTACAAGAAGGTCGTCGAGCCGGTCCGAATCGACGCCGGGCCCCACGGCGGCATCCGCATCGCCAACCTCCACCAGTTCAAGGATCTCTCCCACCTCGCGTTCCAATGGACGCTGGAGGTCGACGGCGAACTCGTCGTCTCCGGCCGGCTCCAGGCGCCTGAGCTGCCGGAGCTTCCTCCCGGCGAGAAGGCCACCGTCGCCTTTCCGTCCCTGCCCGAGACCGAGTCCGGGTTGGCGGCCAACGAGGAGTCGTGGCTCACCGTACGGGCCGTCCTGGCCAAGGACGAGCCGTGGGCCGATGCGGGGCACGAGGTCGCCTGGGGCCAAATCCAGGTAGGGGCCGGTCGCTCGGGTGGCGCCCCGGCCGGCGGCTCCTGGGCTCCTGAAGCTGCCCAGGGGCCGGTGGGCGGTGGCCGGGTCATTGTCGCAAGCCCGGTGGCCCGGGGCGACCAAATCGAGCTTGGTCCAGGTGTCTTCGATGCGGCGGACGGCCGGCTGGTACGCCTGGGCGATGTGGACCCGCTCGCGGTCGATGGGCCGCGCTTGGACGTCTGGCGGGCGCCGACCGACAACGACCGGGCCCCGCACGGGGAAGCCGTCGAACCCCTCTGGCGGGCAGTAGGACTGCACAGGGTCCAGCACCGCATCGATGGTGTCGACATCCACGACGGACAGCTGGTGGTGCGCACGCGAGTCGCTCCAGCCGCCACTGACCTCGGGCTACTTACGACCTACCAGTGGTCGGCGGCGGCCGGTGGGCTCCGGCTCGTCGTCGAGGTCGTCCCTGAGGGTGAATGGCTCTGCCCGCTGCCCCGGCTAGGCCTGCGTATGGCCGTCCCGGCCAACCTGGACAATGTGGAATGGTTCGGCCGGGGCCCGGGTGAGGCGTACGCCGATACCGGCAGGGCAGCCCGGATCGGCCACTTCACGGCCTCCGTGGCATCGCTCCAGACCCCCTACGTGTACCCCCAGGAGAACGGCAACCGCGCCGACGTGCGCTGGGCGACCATCACCGACGACCAGGGGCGCGGCCTGCGCGTTCGAGGCGAACCCACCATCGACGTCACCGTGCGGCCGTGGACCAGCGAGCAACTCGACGAGGCCCGCCACCCCATCGACCTCGTCCAGGGCGACCGTCTCTGGATCAACCTGGACAGAGCCCAGCAGGGCATCGGCTCCGCGTCCTGCGGGCCGGGCGTCCTGCCTGCCTACCGCCTCGATCCCGCCCCGGCGACCTTCTCAGTCCTTCTGGACCCGCTGCCGGGAGGTCGGTGAATCACATCACCAGTAATCGGCACGTGATCACTCGGCTGAGCAGTTGTCCACTATCCAACGGGCGGTGGATATGCCGGGGCGTCGTAGGCAGCCACGCATCTCGGCGTTCCATGCTGTCGTGGGTGGGTTATCTGTCTCCCTCGGAGGCCTCTTTGCCGGGGGCGGCCGCTTGCGCCGACGATCCACCGACCGCATCCGGCCCAGCTCGTCGGGGTCTTGACGGCGACGCCGGTAGGCGAGCTGGGAGGCCCGCCGCTGGCAGTCCTTGCAGTAGCTGGACAGCCGGCCGCGGCTCGCGTGCCTCTGCGCAGGCCGAGCAGCGCTTGAGCTCTACTAGCCGCGCAGGGTCGGGTGACCTGGTACGGTCGTGCTGCATCTGGGGGTCCTCTCGGGTGCATTGGCCCTGGCGCAGCGGCTACTGCGCCGGGGCCGCCGCTCATGCGGCCAGCGAGAGGACGAGGCGGGCCCCGTATGTCAGCGGATTTGTCAACGGGACGTGCCCGAACGGGGGAAGACAGGATGGGACGGACCAGCACGGCGAGCGTGCGAAGTGCCTGGTCAGAAGGGATCTAGTGGGACGCGTCAGGACGACCCGGGACCCCTCTCACGGGGTTGTGGTCCCGAAGTCGGGGGTTCGAGTCCCCTCGGTCACCCACCCTTGACCAGGCAGTTCGCCCTTCACCTCCCTTCGCCTGCGATCGAGGTGGAACCGTGTCACTGGAGCTGACGAACTGGGCGGGCAATCTCGCCTACAGCGCTGATTCCCTCCACTACCCCACGTCTGTAGCTGAGGTGCAGGAACTGGTCGCCCGACTGTCGCGGGTCAAAGCCATCGGTACCCGTCACTCGTTCAACACCGTTGCAGATTCCCCGGGCGGTGCGCTCATCTCGTTGTCCGAGTTGGCGCCGGACGTCACCATCGATGCCGATGCCATGACGGTGTCGGTGACCGGTGGAACTCGCTACGGGATCCTGGCTGCCGAACTGCAGTCGCAGGGCTACGCGCTGCACAACACGGGCTCCCTGCCGCACATCTCGGTGGCCGGCGCGACCGCGACCGGTACCCACGGCTCCGGCGACCGCCACGGAATCCTGTCAACTGCCGTTTCGGCTGTCGAGCTGGTGAAGTCCGACGGCTCGTTGGTGACGGTGGACCGCTCGAACCCCGATCTGAAGGCACTCGCGGTTGGCCTGGGGGCGTTCGGCGTCATTACCCGATTGGTGCTCGACATTCAGCCCACCTATCTGGTTCGGCAGGACGTGTACCGCAATGCGCCGTGGGACACCGTGCTGGACGCGTTCGATGAGGTGATGGCCAGCGCCTACAGCGTGAGCCTCATAGGGGATTTCGGCAGCCCGGTGATTCGCGAGCTCTGGCAGAAAACCCGAGTCGAGTCGGACCCGGCCGGCCTCGACTACCCGGAGCCCGTGCCGGAGTCGCTGCACGGCGGCACTTGGTACGACGACACCGAAGAGCCGCCCGACCACACCCTCAACGTGCGCGCCGGCATTGCCGGCCCATGGTCTGATCGGTTGCCGCACTTCCGTCTCGATGCTCCGCCGTCGGTCGGCGGTGACGAGCTACAGACCGAATACTTCGTCGGCCGGCGGCATGCAGTCAACGCCTTAGGGACGCTTCGCTCCCTAGGCGACCGCATCTCGCCACATCTGCACGCAACGGAGATCCGTACCGTCGCCTCCGACGATTTATGGCTCAGCCCCGCCTACGAGCGCGACGGCCTGTGCATCGGCTTCACGTGGCGCAAACATCCAAC
>DATHIG010000697.1:0-2221 GCA_035490035.1 Actinomycetes bacterium | reverse complement strand
ACCGCGAACACCTCCGGGTGCCCCGGAAGTGTGCAATCTGGATTCACCGATACCCGACCCGCCCGGTCGACGTCAGCGCCGGTGGCCTCGGCCAGCATCTTCGCCAATGGCGAGGCCTGCACTCCGGCCGCCCAGATCCGTGTCCGGGTCGGGATGCGCTCCACACCGTCCGGCCCCTTGACCGTGATGCTCTCCTGGTCCATGTCCACCGCCAGGGTGTTGAGCCGGACATCCACACCCATCTCCTCCAGCCGGGCCTGGGTGTACCGCTGCAACTTCGCGTCGAACGGACCCAGCACTGCCCCGGCGCCCTCCAGGAGCAGGATCTTGGCCTCTGTGGTATCCACCGAGCGGTAGTCGCGCGGCAGCACAAGGTGGGCCAGCTCGGCCACCTGCCCGACCAGCTCCACCCCGGTCGGCCCGGCTCCGATCACCACGAACGTCAGCCACTCGCTCCGCTCCTGCGGGTCGGTGGCCAGCTCGGCCATCTCGAACGCGGACAGGATGTGGCTGCGCAGATGCCGGGCGTCTTCCAGGGTCTTCATGCCCGGCGCGAATTCGGAGAACTCATCGCGGCCGAAGTAGGAGTGCGTCGCGCCGCCGGCAACCACCAGCGTGTCATACGGCAGCGTCAGCTTCCGCCCATCCGGGGCGACCGCATGCACCACCCGGTTGTCCAGGTCCATGTTCGTGACCTCGGCCAGCAGCGCCCGCGCGTTCCTCTGCTTCTTGATCACACTGCGCAGCGCAGGCGCGACGAGACCCTCGGGCAGGATCCCGGCCGCCACCTGGTAGAGCAGCGGCTGGAACAGGTGGTGGTTGGTCCGGTCCACGAGCGTCACGTCCACATCGGCCTTGGCGAGCGCTCGGGTGGCACTCAGTCCGCCGAACCCCCCACCCACCACCACCACCTGGTGTCGCCGCTCAGTCATGGCCTACCTCCGCGTCGCCTGATTGTGGTAGTTGCTCGACGAGCCAATGCCGCGCAGATCAACCGTCCAACCGTCCAGACCTCATGTACGCTGCCGCGTCGATGATCGAGGGATCGCCGCAGCGGTATCGCGACCAACGCTCCAGGCAGCAGATACGGCAGCCGACACGGACCGTTGGTCATCAACTTCATACCCAGCCACCACTACGTCGAACTCGCCGTACCGATCAGCCGATCCGAGATCGCAACCGGTTCAACCTGGTTGAACTCATTGTTCACGACAAATGGGTACGTTCTTTCAATCCACGCCGATCTCTCAGATCGGAAATCGCCCTCGATCCCCCGTTGGATGCTCCAGCCTGAGTGTCTAGTTTCTATGGTGGGGCGTGAGGACGCGAACCCTTGATGCGGAGCCTCTGTGAACATGCTGCCCGCGGCGCGGTTGTTTGCCGCTGCTGTCGGAATAGCTTTCGGGGCCGCGGATTCCCTCGCTCAGATGACTAGAATGCCTGCTTGGAGGCGTCCGGGTCCTGGTGGGCCCCCCGGTCTTCAAAACCGGTGTGAGCAGCGACCCTGCTCAGGCGGGTTCGATTCCCGTCCGCCTCCGCTGACCGTCTGACCTGGCGCTTCGCGCTTCACCTCCTTTCGATGGGTCGGTGGTCGAGGGGACGACGCGTCCCGTTGTCAATGGCTTGTCAATGGACGCGCTCGGCTCGGGCTCGTCGCTTTCCAGGATCAGCCGCGCCACGGTCACGGCGGCTCGCTCATCCAGGCCAGGCAAGACGTGGCTGTAGGTGTCCATGGTGATGGCGATGGTCGCGTGGCCGAGCCGTTCGCTGACGACCTTCGCCGGGATGCCAGCGGCGAGAGCGGCCGTCGCGTAGCTGTGTCGCAGGTCGTGCAGCCTGATCCTTGGCAGTCCAGCCCTTCGGACGTGCTGCTGGAACCAGTCGGAGAACAGGTGCGGGTGGATCGGTGAGCCGTCCGGATGCGTGAAAACCAGGCCAGAGTCCTGGTAGCCCGGTCCGACCAACGCCTTCTCGCCCGCCTGACGGGCTTGGTGCTTGCACAGGGCCGCCACCGTCGCAGGGTCGAGGGCAATGGATCGCCTGCTCCTGGCTGTCTTCGGCTCCGAGGTATGGACGGCGTGATCGGCGACGACGCGCGGGCGCCGGACGGCGACTCGCCCGGCGTCCAGGTCGACGTCAATCCAGCGGAGCCCCAGGAGTTCACCGCGCCGCATCCCGGTGGTCGCTGCCAACAGCCAAGCGGCGTAGTTGCGATCCTTCC
>DATHIG010000696.1:0-4823 GCA_035490035.1 Actinomycetes bacterium | reverse complement strand
ACCGGGCCAAGTCACCGAACCCCGACAGGCTGCAGGAGCTCCTGGACAAGCTGGGGCAGTTCGACGCGGGGTTCACCGGCTGGGCCGACGCCGACATCCAGGGGATCGCCGCGCCGACCTTGCTCACCGTTGGTGACTGCGACGCCGTCCGGCTCGACCACGTGGTCCGGTTCCTGCGGCTGCGTGGTGGCGACGTCAACGGCGACTTTGCCGGTGTCCCGGCCTCGCAGCTGGTGGTATTCCCGGGAACCACGCACTTCTTCGGGCTCGCCAAGACCGACCTCGTCCTGGGAGCGGTGCTGCCCTTCCTGGATGGGCCCCTGCCCGAAGGCCGGCCATGATATGTGCTCTGCCCTCGCCAGGCTCGAGTAGCAGCCGCCGGCATCAACGCGCACTGGTTCCCATCGCGGCCGCGTCCAGAATCGGGAAGCCGTTGGCGGCCAACCAGCGTGCGAACTGCTCCGGGGTGCGGACGCCGTCACGCAACACGGCCGTGTAGATCTCCCAGCCGCTGACGTCGTCGGGATAGCTCGGGAGCCGATGCCAGATGTCCTTGATCCCCAGCACGGCCAGCCGCTGCTCCTCGGTGATGGTGTCGCGCAGCCGCTCATGCCAGTCGGCGACGTGACCATGCAGGTCCCGGAGCCACACCGACAGGTCGATACGCCAGCGCCCCTGCCCGATGTCCAGGTCAAAGGGCACGTGGTAGCGCTCGTCTCTGGCCTCGCCGGTCGGGCATCGCTCCCCCCGCTCGTCGCGGTAGCTGAACCCGACGAGCCCTGGCAGCGCTACCACCCGTCTCAGCAGCTCCAGCACGTCCGAGGGCGAGCACTCCTCGCCAGCCAGCAGGCAGACGTCCAGGTCGCGCCAGCACATCAGCCCCGAGAGGTAGCTACCGACCACCAGCACCGGCCCGACGTCGGCGAACAGCTGGTCGAGGTCCAGCTCCGCGAGGACGTGGGTGGCTTCGGCCTGCAGCGCCGCCTGCCGGGTGAGCAGCCCCTGGTCACTGGCCGAGGTCGACATCCGACCATTCCCACCACGCACTGCCTGCACATGACCCGGTCTGCCCGCCGGAGGGCGGCAGGAGAACGCCGCAGGACTGGCCTTGTGTCCGAGAGGCAGGTCCTCACTGCCCGGCTTCACAAGACATACATAGGAACCCTTCTAGCCGCGACAAACACCTCCGATGGCGCTCCGGGTATCCCAGGCGCCGCGGCGTCGGCGGCTTGTCGTACCAGCGATCCGGCTCGGACAGCCCGGGCTGTCGGATCGGCGGGTCGGTGGTTGCGACGTAGGTAGTCAGCGGCCCGGTTCGTAGAGGCCGAAGACCAGTTCTGGGTCACCGGGACGCCAGGCGCCCTGGAACTGTGACTTGTTGCCGTTGCGGCGGGTGCGCTCCAGCACTGCCCGTCCGACGGCGAGCTGGTGGCGTTCCCATCGCGGCAACGCCACTTGGAGGTCGCCCTGGGTGGCCGCGAGGGTCTCGGCGAGCGCCCAGGCGTCGGCGGCCGCCTTGGCCGTTCCGGCGGCGGCGTGCGGCCGCAGGGCGAACGCGGCGTCGCCGATCAGGCAGACGCGTCCGAAGGCCATCTGGTTGATCTCGATGTCGAAGATCACCTGGACGAAGGGGAGCTTGGTGCGCTGCACGACCTCGGCGAACTGGGGAGCGAGCTGCGCCCCGGCAACCGTCCGCAGCTCGTGCAGGTGGGCCTCGCGGGCCGCACCTGGTGGCAGGGTGAGGTCACGGCGGATCCCGTCCCTGTCGGTCATGAGGCCGGCGAGCTCCTCCCCGGCGGCGTAGTTGCGATACCAGACGAAGTTGGCCAGACGACGACCCGGCACCACCGACCCGTCAAGCGCAGGGATCGGGTACAGCAGGATGTGGCTGTCGGGCATGACCTGGTAGCAGATCGAGTCGGCGAGCAGGTCACGCACGGCGCGGCTGAGCCGGCGCTCCTCGACGGTGCCCCGCCAGGCCACATAGCCCGCATAGGCCGGTCGGGCCTGGGGCTGCAGGACGGCGCGGGCGTTGGAGGAGATGCCGTCGGCGCAGACCAGGAGGTCGTACGCCGCTGAAGAGCCGTCAGCGAACCGCACCTGGACATGCTCGTCCTGCTGGAAGAAGCCGGCCATCTCCTTGCCGAGGTGGTAGCGGCGTCGCCCGTAGCAGCCGAGCAGCGCGCGGTAGATGCTGTGCCAGGCCGAGTACCGGTACCGCCGCGGTTCCTCGAACACCACCGCGCCGTCCCGGTCGAGGTAGCGTAGCAAGCCCGTGACCGTCGTGAACTGATTCAGCTCCAGGTCGGTCCGCTCCCGGAAGTACCGGACGGTCTCGTCCAGCACCACGATGCCGGCGCCGCGACTCTCCAACTCCGCGGTCGACCGCTCGAACACATCGATCTCGCAGCCGAGATCGCGCAGGACCAGCGCGGCCGTGAGCCCGCCGAGCGAGCCCCCGACCACCCCGACCCGTGGCCAGTTGCCCACGAGAACTCCTCGAAGTCGCCCCGGCCCTTTGGCTCGCGGACACCAAAGGCTGGGGAGCGTGACGGGAGGCTAGGGTTGCCCGAAGACGGCGACGCTGTCCACGCGGCACTCGAACAGCACCCGCCGCTCGTCCATGGCCGGGTCGCGGAGGCCGTAGGGCGGCTCGGCGCCGGTGTACTTGGTCCACGCCTGGTCGATGGTCTGGGTGGCCCGGTGCCCCTCGACCTGGTCGTCCTCATGGACCTCCCGCTCGACGGTGGCCTTGATGCTGACCCAGTGGTAGGCGTTCTTCGGGTTCATCAACAGCATGGTCACCTGCGGGTTGCGTCGCACCCACTCGGTCTTGCGGCGGTGCTCGGCCAGGTTGAGCAGCACCTTGTCCCCGGCGTAGTTGAACCAGACCGGCGTCAGCCAGGGGCGTCCATCCCCGCCCATCACCGCGATCACGGCCGTCACCGGTTCGTCGAGCAACTGCCGGTACACCGGGTCGAGGTCCTCGAGCGACGCCTTCTCCTCCCGCGACACGACCGTGAACTGGTCCTCCTGTACTCCCTGGGAGACGTCGAGGACCTTGGCGACCTTGAAGGACACAGCACCCTCCCCTTCTCGTCAGTCAAGCAACTCCACGGTGACGAAGCGCAGCCTCGTCTCGCCGGCGTTCTCCAGGTCGTGGATCATCGGGTCCGCCAGGGAGGGCTCGGAGTACTGGGTGTCGCCCACTTCGTACCGTCGGACCTTGAGGGTGCCGTCGGGCGATCGCTGGCGGCCGGTCCCAGCCTCCACCACCGTCCAGAAGTAGCGGCGCGTATGGGCGTGGAACGGCCCCCGCTCGCCCGGTGCCAGGTTGACCTCCCAAACCTTGATCCGGTCGTTCTGGAACCACAACCGCGTGCCTACCTCGAGATTGCCCACGGCGACGGCAAGCTCGTCCTGAAACTCCGCCGGATCGAAAGTTCCCTCGTCGGTGACCTCAGCCATGGCCCAAACTCTAATCCAAGCCCGATGCGCCCGTCGCACCGTGGTCGACCGGGATCATCTGGCCGTGCTGCCACCGGATGGTCCGCACCCGGTGGCCCACCTGGCGCCACCCGGCATCCAAGGCAAAGCCCCCCAGCAGCGTCGAGGTCCTCCACCCCAGCACCGTCTCGGCCGCCAAGCCCTGACGGCGGGCGGCCTGGGCCAGGTAGCCCGCGGCCGCGGCCTGGGCCGCCACATACGAGGACGCCCTGCCGGTCCGGCGCCGATAGCGGCCGGCGAAGTCGGCGCCCGATGGCCCGACCTCGGGCCGCCGCCAGCTCGGCCACCACTGCACCGGCCCCAGCACGTCCTCCGCGGCCGGTCCGAGCTGTTCGCCGAAGGCCGGAAGCCCCGCCGCCACAGCGCCCAACAGCGCCGGAGCTCGCGGCCACCCACGGACGCGACGAACCACCGCCACGTCCTCCTCGAAGCGACCAACCACCAACAAGGCGCCGTCGGCGGCGTCGGCGGCTGTCAGCGAGCCAACCGAAACCATCCGGGCCTCGATCCCCCGTTCGGACGCACGTGCCGCAGCGCCGTCGGCAACGGCCCGGGCAAACGGTCCAGGGCCCCGGACGACCAGCAGCCGATCCACCCGGCGGGTCACCGCCTCCTGCACAGCGCCGTCGAAGTAGCTCGACGCCGGCGCTGGGAGCGACACCAGCCCGGGCCGCGCGAGATCATCGGCCGCTCCACCGTGGTTGTAGAGCAGCCGCCCCCTATCGCACACCAACGGCGCCACCGCCCGAACCAGCCCACTGCCGTAGGGACCAAGCAGCAGGTCCACACCCTGATGGAGCCAGGCGGCATAGGCCCGGAGCGCCACCGATCTCGAGCCGCCGTCGTCGGCGATGGTCAGCCGGACGCCGGCCTCCTGCGCCCAGAGCTCCAACCCCGCGACCGCTTCCGTCCCCTGACGGGCGAACGGCCCGGTGCGGCTGAGTGTCAGGGCCGCGGTGGTCGACGGCGGGCTCAGCGGTGACCGCCCACGACGTCGGCTGGCCCGCCAACCCAGCCGGGATCACAACGATGCTCTTGGGCCGTCAGCCTGACGCACGCGCACCAACACAGCCCTGCCCCTTTATGGAGGTGCGTCCAGGTCGCGACCGATGGAGTCCCGGCGGCGTCACGGTCAGGTACGCATTCAGGTCCCAACGCCATCCTCCACCCCCCTCTGGCGGCATTGCCCCTTACGCATCCATCTAACAAGATGGAGGCCGCCTCGACGGGACCTTGCATTGAGCCGGACGGCGCCGACGAGAGCCAGCGAAGTTCTCCGCGGCCGCGACTGAGCACCCGACACGACGGCTGCGCGC
>DATHIG010000695.1:0-5958 GCA_035490035.1 Actinomycetes bacterium | reverse complement strand
CACATATCGGGACAGCCCGACCAGGGACCGGCAGTGGACGTGTTCAGCGCGCGCTGCCCGTCCCGGGCAGCGCTGGACCTGATCGCCGGCAAGTGGGCCGTGCTGGTGACCAGCTGCCTGGTGGACGGCCCCAAGCGCCATTCGAGGCTCCGCGAGCAGATCGGCGGCATCTCGACGAAGATGCTCACGCGGACGTTGCGCGAGCTGGAGCGCGCCGGGCTGGTCGACCGCCGGATCTACCCAGAGGTGCCGCCCCGGGTCGAGTACTCCCTCTCCCCGCTCGGCCACAGCCTGCGCGAGCCGGTCACCGCGCTCACCGACTGGGCCAAGGCCAACGGCGGCCTGGTGGTCCAGGCCCGCATGCGCAACGGCCAGCCGGTGGGCCGGGCGGGCTAGGGGGGTCCAGGGCGGTCCGGGCCCTTGGCCCGGCTCCTACGCTCCGGGGCCCTGGGCCCGGGTCCTACGCTCCGGGGCCCTGGGGCCCGGCTCCTACGGGTGGCGGCGGCCGTCGCGGAGCATGGCGACGGCCTGCTCGACCCGGCGCCGGCGGGTCTCCGCCCGCTTGGCCTGTGCC
Source organism: Actinomycetes bacterium (assembly GCA_035490035.1). GTDB lineage: Bacteria > Actinomycetota > CALGFH01 > CALGFH01 > CALGFH01 > CALGFH01. The sequence continues at coordinate 5,384 of DATHIG010000695.1, read as the reverse complement.
ACCCACTCGGCGTACTCGCGCTGGTGGGTGAAGGACAGGCCCGCGAACGCGGACCCGGCCTCCGGGTCGGCGGCCAGAGCATCGGCCAGGTCGGCCGGCGGGTCGACGGTGCGGGGCTGGTCGTCCGGTTCCAGCTCGACCACGACGACGTCGCCGGCGGCGACTCCGGCGGCCTCGCGCAGGGTGCGGTTGACCGGCAGGTAGTAGCGGCCGCCGTAGACGGCCACGGTGCTGCGGAACGGGTGACCGTTGATCGTTCCCCGGACGGGGGCGCGAGCCTTGCCGAGCACGGCCGGCACGTCCAGCGGTACCTCGATGAAGACGCCGCCGCCTTCGGCACCGAGTTCGGTCTCGAAGCGGTGGACGGACATGGTTCCATCCTAGACTCTCCAACCTCCCCGACGCGGCAGGGTCCTTGTTGTACCCTTCCGCCAGCTCACAACGCCTATCCACAGGTGGTGCACATGCGTCGAGTCGCCGTCGCCAACCAGAAAGGCGGCGTTGGGAAGACCACGACGGTGGTCAACCTCGGCGCCGCGCTGGCCGAGCGGGGCCGGCGGGTGCTGGTGGTCGACCTGGACCCGCAGGCCAACGCCAGCACCTGGCTCGGCACCGTCGACGCCCGCGCCCTCTACGAGGTCTTCGAGAACGGCGCCCCGCTCGAGAAGGCCGTGCGGGCGACCGAGATCGACAACCTCGACCTGGTGCCGTCCTCGTCCTGGATGACGAGGGCCGAGCGGAACGCCGCCAGCCAGGCCGGGGCCGAGATGATCCTGCGCCAGGCGGTCGAGGAGCTGCCATCCGACCGCTGGGACATCATCCTGATGGACTGCCCGCCCGCACTCGGGCTGCTCTGCTACTCGGCCCTTGCCGCCTGCAACGAGGTGCTCATCCCGGTCCAGACCCGGGTGATGCCGCTGGCCGGCCTGGTCGCCCTCAGCCAGACGATCGACACCGTCAAGCTCAGGCTCAACCGGCGCCTGCGGCTGTCGGCCGTGCTCGCCTCGCAGGTCGACAAGCGCACCGCCCTGTCGAGGGAGATCGTGGACAGCCTGCGCGAGCGGTTCGGCGACGTGGTCATGCAGGCGACGATCCGCGAGAGCGTCCGGGTCGCCGAGGCGCCAGGGCACCGCCTCCCGGTCACCATCTACGCCCCTGACAGCTCCGTGGCGGACGACTACCGGGCCGCCGCGGCAGAGTTCGACGCAAGGAGTGCCGCGGATGGCGAGAGCCAAGCGGATGGGCGCCTACAACGCGCTCGATGACCTGTTTCCCGGGCCGCCGCAGGGGTCTGGGGAGGAGCAGGAAGGCGGCACGTTGGGATGGCTCCGGCCCCGGCTGGAACCGGTTCCCGACCCTCCTCCGCGGCCACGGCGCCGTCGGCCCAGCGGCCCCCGGGCCCTCAGCGCCCTCGACGACCTGCTCCCCGGCCCCTCGACGCCTCCGATACAACCCCCGAGCCCTCCTCCGCCGTTGCGGAGCGCCGGGCAGCACCTCGCGGCCTGGAACCCGCTCGACGACCTGCGGGCGGCTCCGCCTCCGGTGCCCGCCCCGGCCGGCGCGAAGGGCCGGCTCAGCTTCCGGATGCCCGCCGACGTGGTCGAGGCGACCAGGGACGCGGTCGCCCACCTGGCCGGGACTCCCGACCAGACCACCCTGACCGCCCTGGCCGAGCGCGCCATCCGGGCCGAGCTGGCCCGGCTGGCCGCCGCCCACAACCACGGCCGCCGGTTCCCACCGCGGGCCCCGAAGCCACCGGGTTAGCGGGGCGTTAGGCCGACTTGCGACGGTGCGGCGGTGGCGCTCCCGCCGCCGCGACCCTGACACCGCGTCTCCGAGGTACCGCCGCGATGCCCCGTCGCTCCACCCTTCCGCTGGCCGGCCTGCTTTCCGGCATCGCCCTGCTGGCATCGGCCTGCGCCCTTCCGGCGCCGTTCGCCAGGACCGCCGAGGAACCCGACCGGCCCGGCCGGGCGGCCTCGTCCGGCCGACCGGTCCGAGTGCCGCCCCGCAGGCCGGGACCGACCTGGGCGACGAGTGCGACCGTTCGGGTGGTGATGAACGACCGCTTCCGCTACCGGCCCGACGCCATCATGGTGCGGGCCGGCCGCAGGGTGACCTTCGCGGTGACCAATGCCGGCAAGCTCCCCCACGAGTTCATCCTGGGCGACCGGACCACCCAGCTCGACCATGAGCGCCAGATGCAGGCCGCCACCGCGAGCGGCGGTCACGCGCACGATCACGGGCCCGGCGACCACGCCGCCGGCGGGGGCCACGTGCACGATCATGGGCCCGGCGACCACGCCGCCGCCGGGGGCGGCGCCATCGCCGTCCCCCCAGGCGAGACCAAGCGTCTGACCTGGACGTTCGACGAGCCCGGGATCATCCTCTACGGCTGCCACGTCCTCGGCCACTGGGCGGCGGGCATGAAGGGCACCATCGTCGTCCTCTCCCCCGACCGACCCCTCCCCCTCCCGGCCCGCTCACCGCCCGGCCGCTGACGCCGTGCACCCGGCCGTTAGAGGTACTGGCCGGTTGGGTCGGGGCGGCCGGGGATGGCGCGGCGGCGCATCTCCTCGAGCTGGTTGCGGGCGGTCATCTGCTGGGCGAACAGGGTGGCCTGGATACCGTGGAACAGGCCCTCGAGCCAGCCGACGAGCTGGGCCTGGACGACCCGGAGCTCGGCCTCGCTCGGCGTCTCTTCCTCGGTGAAGGGCCGGGCGACCCGGCTCAGCTCCTCGGCCAGGTCGGGCGAGAGGCCATCGGCCAGCTCACGCACGGAGATGTCGTAGATCTCCCGCATGCGGGCCCGGCCGGCCTCGTCCAGCGGGGCGTGGCGGACCTCCTCGAGGAGCTGCCTGACCATGGTGCCGATGCGCATCACCTTGGCCGGGCTCGGGACCGACTCGGCGAGCTGCTGTTCGGATGGCTCGCTGACGACCACCACGCCGGGAACGGCGGGCTCGGCGGGCTGCTCGGGCGGCTGTGAGGTCATGCGCGCATCTTCGCGCAGCTTTGTGCAGACCGCCACTTGTCGCCGTTCACCGCGAGATGTATAACAGCATAGTTATGTATCGGTCCGAGACGGTCGGCGGCGCCCTGGTGGCCCTCGCCGACCCGACCCGCCGCGGAATGGTCGAGCTGCTGGCCGAGCGTCCACGACGGGCCGGCGAGCTGGTGGCCGCCTTCCCGGTCAGCCAGCCGGCGATCAGCCGGCACCTGCGCATCCTGCGCCAACACGGGCTGATCGACGAGCAGCGGGCGGATGGCGACCGCCGGGGCCGGGTCTACCGGCTGCGGGCGGAGTCGCTGGACCCGCTGGCCGGCTGGCTGGACGAGGTGCGGCGCTTCTGGGCCGGGCACCTGGAGGATTTCCGCTCCTTCGTCGAGCAGGAGCGCGGGGGGCTCGGCCTCCCCCAAGACCCAGCCAGCGCAGGGGAGGTTCACTAGATGGAAACCGCTCCCGCGGTCAGCCAGTCGATCGAGGTCCGGGTCGACCCGACCACCGCGTTCGATCTGTACACCGACAAGATCAACCGCTGGTGGAAGCGGGACAGCTGGTACTGGAACGACCGCGACCGGGCCCGCGGGCTGCGCATCGAGCCCTGGGTCGGCGGCCGCTTCGTCGAGGTGTACGACCAGGCCACCGGCGAGGGGTTCGAGATCGGCCGGGTCAGGGTGTGGGAGCCCGGGCGCCGGGTCGTCTACTCCTGGCGCCAGGCCGACTGGCAGCCGGGCGAGGAGATGGAGATCGAGGTCACCTTCGAGCCGGCCGCGACCGGCACCCTCGTCACCATCAACGTCCGCGGCTGGGAGCGGGTCACCGGCGGGGCCGAGGTCGGCCGCGGCTACGGCGAGGGCGCCAAGGAGCTGCTCGCCTGGTACGCGGAGGCCGCCGCGACCGCGTGAACGCTGCCTCCATGCGGGGCCGAGGCTCAGCCCGTAGGCGGACGCGGCCCGGCCGGGCGTGCCGGCCGGCGGTGCCCTGCAGGAAGCCGCGCAGCAGGTAGAGCAGGCCGAGCAGCGGGGCGAGCAGGACCCCGCCGGCGGCCCGCTCGCTGCCGGCGGGCAGGGCGGCCGCGAGCGGCGTGGTCGTGGCCGCCCCCTGGCTGGTGGTCGACGGGTCCACCGTCGTGGTGGTCGGCTCCACCGTGGTGGTCGTCGGCTCGACCGTGGTGGTCGTCGGCTCGACGGTGGTCGTGGTCGGCTCGACGGTGCTGACCGGCGCCGGCTGCGGCTCGGTGGCGATGGGCGCCGGCGGTTCGGGCGGGTCGGCGGCGGCCGGCCGGCGGGGGGTCCGGGTCGCCGCCGGCGCGGTCGTGGGTGGCCCCTGGGAAGCCGGGGCGACCAGGGCGACGCCGGGTGGGGACGCCGGCGCGCTGGTGGACGACGTCCGGCCGGTGGAGCTCGCCGGCGCCACCGTCGGCGGCGGCCCGGTGGTGGACGGCTGGCCGCTGGTGTCGCCGGGGAGGGCCGAGACCACCGGAGGGACCGGGGGTTCCTCCGGGACCAGGGCGGCGGACGCGACCAACGCGGCCAGCACCGCGAAGGTGAGGCCGAACGCGACCAGCATGAGGCGCAGGTGCAGTCGGTGCTCGGCCAGATGGCGGGGATTTCGTTGCGGCAAGGGGCACTGCCAATTCGGTCTACTCAGCCAACGGCGCCCGATCCTACGGATTGTCGGGCCAGTTGGGAAATCGCCGTGGGCATACCGCCTCCGGTCGCAGAACCTGAAGAACGGAGCGATCAGGCCACGGCGTCGGGGCGATGCCGGTCATGATGGAGCAAGGAGAGCAAGCAGAGGGAGGCCGGGGCGGCGGACAGCGGGACGCCGTCCACCGTCCAGATGGTGGCGGAACGCGGGATGGCGGACGTGGACCGGTGTCGGGAGGCGGCATGCCGCACAGGGAGCCGGTAGCGGGAGGCGGGATGCCGCACAGGGAACGGTGTCGGGAGGCGGGATGGCGGACGGGGAGATGGTGGCGCTGCGGGCGGCGCGGCTGGTCGACGTCGAAGCCGGCGAGGTCCTCGAGGGCCGGATGCTGCTGGTGCGCGGCGAGCGGATCGAGGCGGTGCTGGGTCCCGGCCAGGCGCCCCCCGGGGGGGCCAGGGTGATCGACCTGCCTGGCCACACGCTGCTGCCCGGGCTGATCGACTGCCAAACCCACCTGGTCGGTGAGCTCCGAGGCTCCGGCATCCCGGCGATCGACCGCAGCGCCGCCCAGGAGGCGTTCAGCGGGGTCCGCAACGCCCGCGACACCGTGCTGGCCGGGTTCACCACTGTCCGCGACGTCGGCACCTTCCGGGCGTTCGTCGACGTCGCCCTGCGCGACGCGATCCGGGATCGCACCGTGCTCGGGCCGCGGATGGCGGTGGCCGGTGCC
>DATHIG010000694.1:0-3815 GCA_035490035.1 Actinomycetes bacterium | reverse complement strand
CGGCGGGGGAGCTGGACCGATGCGGCAAGGTCTGCGACCTTGACATGCTCAGGGCGGCCACGGAGGAGCTGGCCGACCGGATCGGGAACAGGATCTACGCCGGGCCCGTGACGAGTGGAGGTGTGCCGTGAGACCCGTAGTGAGGGAGCTGGCCGAGCGTATCGAGGAGATCCAGCAGCTCGACGGCGCTGCGAAGCTGCTGAAGTCCCTGGTTGACCGCTATGTGCCCGCTCGCACCGAGGTGAAGGACCTGCTCAGCGGGACCTGGCTGGGGCACCCGCTGCATCCGGTGCTGACCGACGTGGTGGTGGGCGCCTGGACCAGCTCGTTCCTGCTGGACCTGATGCCGGGGCGCCGGACCCGCAAGGCCTCGGACCGGCTGGTCGACGTCGGCATCGTGGCGGCGGTGCCGACTGCGCTGGCTGGCCTGTCCGACTGGGCCGACGTCGGCGGCCGCGCCCGCCGGGTCGGGCTGGTCCATGCCAGCGCCAACGTGGTTGCGCTGTCGCTGTACGTGAGCTCGTCGGTGGCCCGCAAGCGCGGGCGGCGGCTGCGCGGCTGGTGGCTGTCAGCGACCGGCTTCGGGGTGGTCAACGTCTCGGCCTATCTCGGTGGCCACCTGTCGTTCGGCAAGGGCGTCGGCGTCGACCAGACCGCCTTCGAGGAGGCACCGACCGATTGGCAGCCGGCGATCCCATTCGACGACCTGCGTGACGGCCAGCCGACCCCGGCTGCTGTCGGCGGAGTCGAGGTGCTGCTGGTCAGGCGGGGCGCGACCATCTACGCGATCTCCGACCGGTGCTCGCATCGCGGATGCTCCCTTCATGAGGGCGAGTTTCCTGGCCAGACCACGGTGGTGTGCCCATGCCACGGGAGCACCTTCAGCCTCGAGGACGGGGCGCTGCTGCACGGCCCGGCCACTGCGCCGCAGCCCCCCTACCGCACCCGGGTGCGCGACGGCATGATTGAGGTCCGGCTGGCCCGTGCCTGACCGGATCTGGGCCCTGGCGGTCATCCAAGCTCGGCAGTACCGCTCGCAGCTCAGAGCCCACGGCTAGCCTTCTGGCACCTGAGCCCCACAATCGTTCGCGCCCTCAGTCGCGAGGCTCACGAGGTCTGCACGGCCTGTCCACAACGAGAGGGTTCCGACAGGTGTCGCGTTGGTGTACGGTGCCGCCCAGCGCGTTCTTGACCGTCCCCGGGGGTGCAGCATGAATCGTGTCATCCGCGTCGTGATCCTGCTCTTGGCGGTCATGCCCCTCTGCCTGGTCGTCCCCCCGGTGGCGGCAGCCACGCCACCGCCGCTGCCAGCCAGCATGGCCGCGCTGGGCGACTCGATCACCCGCGCCTACGACGTGTGCTGCTCCTACGGCGATCACCCGGGGCAGTCCTGGTCCGCCGGGTATGCCTGGTACGACGGGATCAGCAGCCACTACGAGCGGATCAAGCGCGTCAAGCCTTCGATTGCCGGGCGGGCGTACAACGATGCGGTCACCGGCGCCAAGATGGCCGCCGCCCCGGGCCAGGCCGCCAACGCGGTCACCCAGGGGGCCAGCTATGTGACCATCTTGTTGGGCGCCAACGACCTGTGTACGTCGTCGCCGTTGACCATGACCTCGACCGACAACTTCCGGACGGACTTCGCGCGCGCCATGGCCACCCTGGCGCAGGAGCCGTCCCGGCGCATCTTCGTCAGCAGCATTCCCAACATCCACCAGTTGTGGGAGCTGCTGCACACAAACTCGTTGGCTCGAACGGTGTGGGCGACGGCCAACATCTGCCAGTCGATGCTCGGGGCCACCCGGACCGCCGCCGAGCGTCAGCAGGTGGTGGACCGGGAGGAGAAGTTCAACCAGATCCTGGCCGAGATCTGCGCCGGGTATGCCAACTGCCTGTGGGATGATGGCGCCACCTACAACTACCGGTTCGGTGTCAGTCAGGTGAGTCCCCTGGACTTCTTCCATCCCAGCCTGAGCGGGCAAGCAGCGCTTGCCCGGGTGACCTGGGCCAAATCCTGGTGGCCAACGACCTGAAGAGCATGGCGGCGAGCACGACCCAGCCCGTCAACCGACGGGCCGTACTCCACCCTTGGGGTTTCGACTCCGCGCCGCTTTCTAATGGACAATTTGAGATCCTCTAGAGAGTTGAGATCATCAGCAACCGGGGTTGGCTGACACGAGCGATTGCACGCAGGGCAGATCCGAGGGGGCAGGAGCAGAATGAATGAGCCTGAGGGCCGCTACCGGTCCCCGATCGTGGGGGACCTCAACTTGCCGCCGGAGGGCACAGCTGGGGACGCCGGCTCCGGCTCGGTCGATCCCAACGCGATGGTCCCCGCGCTGATCGAGCTCAACGTGCGCTACCCCGGCGGCCTGGTCGCTGTCCGCACGGAGTTCTACGCCCTCTGGGAGCATGAGTTCGTGCAGCGCGCCGGCGGGTCCTGGCCGGAGCAACCGCCACCGGGCGTTGACCAGCCGCCCGTTCCCGAGGGCCTCCAGTACATCACGCCAAAGCTGTACCAATGTGTGCTCTCGCGCGCGGACCTGCGCGAGATGGTGGAGCAGGACCAGCAGAGCGCCAGCAGCACCGGGTTGCCTCCGGTCATCTTCAGGGTGTGGCCGGACTACCAGCTCGACCCGCAGATCGACCGTTCCGCGCCCACGGTGAAGGCCGACGCTGCCTGGCGCTCCTACGACGCCCGCGGTCACGGGATCGTGTGGGCGGTCATCGACAGCGGGATCGACGCCAGCCACCCACACTTCTCCAAGCTGGAACTCGCCGCGGAGGGCCGAGGGGAAGACCTGCCGCAGGGGCTGACCAGCAGGCTGCACCGAGATTTCAGCTACCTCGTGAACCCCGACAACCCGTTGAAGCCAGCCGCTGCGGGCGATCAGGCTCAGCCTGCTGCGGTCGTCACGCCACCATCGGCCCTGGTCGACCAGAGCGGGCACGGCACCCACGTCGCCGGCATCATCTCGGGCTGCACCCCAGAGAAAGGAACGCCGCGGGTTGCGGTGACGAAGGATCCGCAGGACGGCGGGTACGTCCCGCGAGCCCGGGTCGGCACGCTGTCCGGAATGGCGCCGGCGTGCGAGCTGGTGAGCCTCAAGGTCATGCGGCGCAGCCGTCAGGGCCAATGGGTCACGTCGTTCAGCGCCGTCATCCGGGCCCTGACCTACCTGCGCACCGAGGTCAACGTGGACCCGGCGGTCCTGCGCGTTCACGGCGTCAACATGAGCCTCGGCTGCGAATGGCACCCCGAGCACTATGCCGCCGGCCAGTCGCCGCTCTGTCAGGCCCTGAACCAGCTCGTCGCCACCGGCGTGGCGGTCGTCGTGTCCGCGGGCAACTTCGGCGCGCGCACCGCCCAGGGCGAATCGGCCAACACCTCCGCCGTCCTAGGGTCGATCACCGAGCCCGCACATGCCGAGGACTGCATCGCGGTCGGGTCGACGCACCGCGACGCGCCGCACGCCTTCGGCGTCACCTGGACCTCGAGCAAGGGGCCGACGCTCGACGGGCGGATGAAACCAGACGTCGTGGCGCCGGGCGAGTGGATCGCCTCGGCCGCCTCCGGCAAGGTCCGCGCCGAGGCCGGCCTTGACCCGCCGGACGGGAACGGCGGCGGGGCGGACGAGACCAAGAAGCGGGACCAGTTGCTGACGTATGCCGAGCAGTCCGGCACGTCGATGGCGGCGCCGCACGTCTCCGGCGTCATCGCGGCGTTCCTGTCTGCCCGCCCGGAGTTCATCGGCCGGCCGCGGCAGGTCAAGCGCCTGCTCACCGAGAGCGCCACCGACCTCGGCCGGGAACGG
>DATHIG010000693.1:0-2158 GCA_035490035.1 Actinomycetes bacterium | reverse complement strand
ACCGAGTCGTGGAGCATGGGCCTCGCTTATCGTTGAAGAACACGGACACGTCCGGTAGAGGCGTCCAAGAGGCCTTGATCGATACGCCCATGATCGATGGGCAGTGTGACCGGATAGTAGATATTTCAGCCCGGCCCTCCGTTGATGTGCAATCGCGAACATACCGACCACGTGGGCAGTGACGGCGGCCGGATGGCGCGTCACCGACGGCATCGACCGCTCGATCCGGTTCACGAAGAGTCTGCTTGACCGCCTGGCTTGGCTGGTCCAGATTGCAGGGTCGTGTCAACCGCGTGCGGATCCGAAGGGGGTGCTCAAGACGGGAACCGATGGGATGTCGACCGGCGAGCGCTGCCGCCGGCTGTTGCCCCGCTGAGGGCAGCCACGCTAGGGTTGCGCCTGCTGGTGGAGCAGGGTGTCGACCTCGCGCATCTGCTGGTCGCTGAGCGGCCCGAACGCCATCGCGTGGGCGTTTTCCTCGGCTTGGGCGACGGTCTTGAAGCCGGGAATGGGGATGGTGATGGCACTGCGCGCCCACAGCCAAGCCAGCGCGCCCTGGGCCAGGGTCCTGCCGCCGGCGGTCAACACCTCCCGGACCGCCGCGACCTGCTGCAGCCACGCCTCCATGCGGCCGGGCTTGAAGTAGTCCCAGTAGGGGGTGGCCGCGCGCACATCGTCTGCGCCCAGCCGCTGCCCCGGCCGGTACTTGCCGGTCAGCAGGCCCATCGCCAGCGGCGAGCGGCACAGGCTGGCCAGCCCCAGCTGCTGGCACAGCTCCAAGGTCTCCTGGTTGCCACCAAACACATTGAACTGCTGCTGGGCGGCCACGCACGAGCTGCCAGCGGCGAAGGCACGCACCATCTCCGGGGCCTCCACGCTGGTGCCGTAGTGCACGATCTTGCCCTCAGCTACCAGCTGCTCCAGCGTGGCCAGCACCGGTTCGGCGGTGGCCGCGTCGACCTCGCCGGGGTGGAGCTGGTACAGATCGATCCGGTCGGTCCCAAGCCGACGCAGGCTCGCCTCACAGGCCCGGCGGATGTAGTCGGGGCTGACGTCCACGCCGCTGCTGGTCCGGCGCTGCTCGTCGAAGACCAGGCCGAACTTGGTGGCGACCACGACCTGGTCCCGCACACCGGCAAGGGCCTGGCCGAGCACGCGTTCGCTGTGGCCGCAGCCGTACACGTCGGCGGTGTCGAACAAGCTGACCCCAAGCTCGACCGCCCGCAGGATGGCGGCAACTGACTCCTGGTCGTCGACCTCGCCCCAGCCGGCGGGCTGACCGTCGGACTGCCACGGCCCCCCAATCGCCCAGCAGCCAAACCCCAACGCGCTCACCATCCGCCCACTACGCCCCAGGGTGCGGGTCATCGTCATGTCGGCCTCCTTCCTCCGCAGGTGTGGCTCGTAACCGCAACGGTGCCACAGCCCAGGCCGGCGCACCGGTCCTCGGCGAGTGTCCAGCCTCAGGTGAGGCCAAGCCGTCAAGCATCACCCCAGGCTGCACAATCATCGACGGCTCAGGGACGGTGAGGGCCGAGGACTCGCTCACCCTCCAGCAACTGGACCTCCTCGGCTGCCGTGCCGTGCAGGGCTACCACATCAGTCGGCCCGTCCCCGCCGAGGACCTCATCAACTGGCTCGAACAGCAGCAGGTCGCAGCCAACCGGCAAACTCCTCGCTAACCACAAGCCAGCGAGAACTCGGCAGCGGCAGCCCTGCTGCTTCGATGAACTGTGGCCATAGCTCGACGTTCGTTAGCCCTACGGCGGGCACTCCGCGGCTACGCTGCTCGCCGCCGCGGTTGGGCGACAATAGCCATAGCTGAGCCTTCGTCAGCCCTACGGCTGGTGGGAAGCCAGCACGTGAGGCGGTTCGCCTGCGGCTCTGCCCGTTGCGATCGGACCTCGCGGAGAGCGCCTTGTGGGACTGAGGTGGCGGATGGGTCAGGCGGCGGACTTCTTGTCAGCTATACCGAGCGCTGGCCGGCGACGAAGCGGATCGGCGCAGACCAGTCCCTCGGCACCGCGTGGACCTTCACCAGACCGCCACCTTCAAGCAGCGCCGCCGCCTCGTCGTCCGTTAGCGGCGTACCGCCTCCGCGCACCGTCCGCAGATCGGCGAGCGCCTGCGGGAGCGCCGCACCCGGCGCGGCATATCT
>DATHIG010000692.1:0-2104 GCA_035490035.1 Actinomycetes bacterium | reverse complement strand
CCAGCGGACGCCCCGCTGCCGGTCCCGGTTGAGGTGCCGGTCCCGGCGGAAGCTCCGCTGCCGTTGCCGGTCGAACCGGTCGTGGCGCCCTGCTGGCTGCCGCCGCAACCGGCCTTGGCGTCACCAAGAACGCCGACCCCGTTGCCGCAGACAGTCACCGGGACGGCCGGCGAGATATCGCCCACGTCGGCGCCGGCCCGGTTGCCGGAGCCGATCGGCCCCGACCCGAGCACCCCGATCCCGGCCGGCACAGGCGCCGAGCCGGTCAGCAGGTCAAGGGCCGGCGCCGAGCCAGTCAGCGAGTCAGGGGCCCGTGCCGAGCTGGTCAGCGGGTCAATGGCCGGTGCCGGCCCGACCGGCGTCAGGCTGCCGGACGGGAGCAGGCTGTCGGCTGCCGGGTCGCCGGCCAGGGTGAAGGGGCTCGACCCGAGCAGTCCGACGCCGGCCAGGCTGGCCAGCGAATCGACCGCCAGCAGCCGTCCCGACCTGGACAGGTCGGCGGTTGCGCTGGCCCGGCCCTTGGGGCTGGTGTGAGCGGCGGCGTCGGCACCCGCCTCCGCCCGCCTGGTCATGGCGGCGTGGCCCGACGCGGTGGTCCGGGGCCGGTTGCGCCCGGCCCCCACCGAGACATCGGCCGACGCCACCCGTGGCACCCGGGCGCGAGCCCGGATCCCGGCGGACCGGTCGCTGTCGCGGCTGGCCTGGACGCTCCCGCTGGAGCCGCCCTGGCTGCAGCTGCCGAGCAGCCGCGAGAGCACCCGGCCGTCGCTGCAGACACGGACCTGCGCGGAGGTGGAGCGGCCGATCTGGGCCGACGCATCGGCCGCGGTTTCCTGGGCGCTGGCGGCGCCGGCGCTGAAGGCCAGCAGGCCCCCGCCGAGCGCGGCAACGCCGATTGCGCGCTTCATCCACAAGTTCACTTGTTCTCTCCCTCGATGCGGGTTCTGAGGACGTGGAGCACGTCACTCGAGATCGCTAGGCGGGAGAGACGAGTGGAAGGTAGGAGCGGGAGAGGACGCCCGCGCGGTCGAGCCGGGCGCGTCCACGGCCGCGAAGGCCGGGGGGAAGCAGGAAGGCGGCGAGGGCTGCCAGGACGAGGCCGGCGCCCCATGCGGTCGAGAGAGGGTCCGGCCCGCCCGCGGGGAGCTCGGCCGATGCCGGGACGCCGGGCAGATGCACGGCGCCGGTCAGCGCCGGCCAGGAGCGAACGGGCCGGTCGCCAGGCGATCCGGCACTGGCCGGAGGGGTCTGGGAGGCGGCGGCGAGGAGGTCGGCCGGCCCGGCGCTATTGGGGTCCGTGAGTTCGGTGGCCGGGCCGGCCGAAGCAGCAGGAGCAGCGCCCACCGGGCCAAGCAGCCCGCCGGGAACCCGCACGAGTCCAACCAGCACCAGCGGGTCGACCAGCCCCCCGACCGCCCCGGTCACCGGCGCGAGCCCGGAACCGATCGGCGCCAGCGCCGACCCCACCGGCTGAAGCAGGGAGCCGACCGGGGCGGCGGTGACGTTGGCGACCCGGGCGAGCGGGCCGGTGGTGGTCCCGGGCACGGCCTTGGCCGCCTGGCCAGCGGGCCGGGCTGCGGCCCTGCGGGCGGAGACGCCGGGACTGGTCGGGGGCGCGACCCGGCGGACCGGGGAGGTGACCGCCGGCGCGCCCCGCTTGGCGGTCGAACGGGCCGTAGCGCGTGCCGCCTCGACCGCCGGCCGCGGCTGCGGCGCGACAGGCTGGCGGAGGACGCTGGTGGCCGTTGCGACCGTCGACAACCCGGACCCGGTAGCACGCCCGGCGAGTGAGCCGACCTCCTTGGCAGTCGCCTTCGAGGTCGTGCCCACCGGATCCAGGAGCCCAAGCTCCTGTCGTTCGGCTCCATCGGCCGGCCGTGACGACAGGAGCAACAGGAGGCCGCCGAAGAGCACCAGCAGGCACAGACGAAGCAGAAGCCGGCGCCCGGCGGGCGTCGGCTCGGTCTGCTGTACCCGGTCCACTTCGACCTCCAGTTAAGGTTGCAACCACTCTCAGCACACGATGGCCACTGAGAGCGTCGATCTCTGATTGCATCGGCCGGCCCGTCTGATTCCTGTAGCCCAGCGTTGTAGCATGGTATGA
>DATHIG010000691.1:0-2271 GCA_035490035.1 Actinomycetes bacterium | reverse complement strand
CAGCTTCACCCGGTAGCCGCGCTCCTGCCACCACTCGACCCCGCGTAGCAGGTCGGAGCGGTTCTCCCAGGGGCTGGCCGGGGCCGGCACGCCGATGCAGCCGCCCTCGGGCAGACGGCGGCCGAACCGGCTGGCCTCGATCATGGCCGCATCGTCCCACACCGCGGCGCCCGCGGCGGTGCCCGATGGCTCCCGTATTGGCCTTCAACTACCAGTAGCCGGCGGGGCGTTGCGGCTGTGGTCTGCTGCCAGCAGCCGGCGGGCGGCGCTGCGGCAGCGGCTTGGCCAGCAGCTCGTCCACGTAGGCCACGCATTCGGCCACGGCGGCCTCCAGCAGGGCTCGGCCCTTCTCGGCCGTGCCGAGGGTCGCGTCGCCCTGGACCCCGGAACGGCTGAACGCCGACCACCAGGGCATCAGCTTCAGCGGCCCGTCCGACCAGTCCAGCCAGGCGTGCTCGCCCTCGGGATAGGAGCGCTCGTCGACGGCCAGCTCCATGGCCACCGCGTCCGGGTCGATGGCCAGGTAGATCGAGGTCTCCAGCTCGCAGGCGTGCGCCATGCCACCCCTGGTCGAGGAGCGGACCCGGTCGATCACCTCGAACGCCTCCCGGCTGGCCAGGTAGAACGCGGCCGCGGCCAGGACCTCCGGCCGGTCCACCATGACCAGGCGGGCCGCCATCTCGACCAGGTTCTGGTTCGACCCGTGGCCGTTGAGGAACAGCATCCGCCGGAAGCCGTGGTGGGCCAGCGAGCGGCCGACGTCGGTGCAGTAGCGGGTGAAGGTGTCCCAGCCGATGGTGATGGCGCCCGGGAAGTCCATGTGATGCGGGTCGTAGCCGTGGGGGATGGCCGGCAGCAGCACCACCCGGTCGGCCGCCCGGGCGGCCGACCGCTCGCAGATCTCGGCAACGATCCGCAGATCGGTGTCGACCGGCAGGTGCGGGCCGTGGTCCTCCAAGGTGGCCACCGGGACCAGGGCGACCCGGTCCTCGCCGGCCGCCCGCCGCACCTCTGGCCAGGTCAGGCGCTCGTACCGCAACGGTCCGGTCTCAGACCACACCGGCCAGGTCCACCTCCTCGTAGGAGGTGACGCACGGGCTGCCCGGCGCCACCCACATCCGTCCAAGGTCCAGGTCGCAGATCATCGAGAACACCACCGCCGACGCCTCGTCGGCGGGTTCGCCGACGCCATGCTCGCAGATGGTCTCGGGCCCGCCGCCGCCGTGGTCGGCCAGGATCTGGCCGAGCGCGGCCGGGGTCGCCGGGGAGCGCTCCTCGACCAGGGCCCGCAGCCGGTCCAGCCTGGCCCGGCTTCCCTGGCTGGGCGGCGGAGCGCGCTCGGCCAGCTCGGGGTCGGTGTAGTGGTTGGTGTGGCTGCCGGGCGCGCCGTTGACCGCGAACCGGGTGGCGCTGGTCTCGATGCTCATCGCGCTGCCGGTCCCGAAGGCGAAGCTGTGCCCGTAGCCGCCGGCCCGGCCGGGCAGGGTCGACCGGCGCAGGGCGTCGGCCGGGGAGGAGGCGACCAGCGCGTGCCTTGAGACCAGCACCCGGGGCACGCCGACGCCGTCGTCGCCCGCGACCAGCGACTGGATGCCCTGGGCGACCCGGTACTCGTTCATGCCGACCGCCGGCAGGCAGCAGGCCAGGGTGGGGGAGACCAGGGCCGGACCGTCGTCGGGCAGCTCGATCACCACGGCGACGTGGCCCAGGTCCCCGGCCAGCCACTGCTCGTTGTGGCCGAGCAGTGTGTACCCGGGGCCGGAGACGGTCACCGTCGAGCAGCGGTCCCCGGTGGTGCCGGCCGCGCCGCTGGCCTCCGCCGGCCCGGTCGACCCGGCGGCGCCGGTGACCCGGCCGAGCGAGGGCCCGCGGCGCGCCTCCAGCAGCGGCTCCAGCTCCTCGAAGGCGTTGACGCAGAACAGCTCCCAGAACGACACCCCTGCCCCCTCGGCCATGCCGGTGACCAGCTCGACCAGGTCGGGCAGCTCCCGTTCGGCGGCCTGCAGGTACGGGGCGAGCAGGGCGGGCAGCTCGCCGACGCCGATGCCCCGCCGGACCAGGTAGCGCCAGTAGAACTCGAGCGAGTGCCGGACCAGGTCGGCCAGCTCGTAACCGACTGTCCGGCCCCGTTCAAGCGGGTCGCCCCTGGCGACCACGACCCGCAGGGGGCTCACGAAGTCGCCTCGGGCAGACCGGCGTAGGCGAGCAGGAAGGCGGCGGCGCCGACGATGTGCTCCTGCAGGCCGGCCAGGGTGGCGTACTCGTCGGGCC
>DATHIG010000690.1:0-3050 GCA_035490035.1 Actinomycetes bacterium | reverse complement strand
GGGTCGGCAGCAGCCGGAGGAACTCGGCATGCAGGTCGCGGCCCTGGGCCCGGAGCATCCGGCGCAGCTGGGAGGGCAGGGCCAGGCCGCGGGCGGCGGCGAACCCCTCGCTGATCTCCTCTACACTGAAGCGCCGCAGGGCGCGCTGGTAGACCCGCTCGGGGCTGGAGCGCAGGGCCAGGCACAGCATCATGTTGGCCAGGTCGACGGCCTGGCGCCACGGGCTCGGCCGGGACTCCACGAAGGCGACGTCGATCAGCAGCATGCGGCTGTCGCGGACCAGCAGGTTGGCCGGCTTGATGTCGCGGTGGGCCAGGCCGGCGTCCCACAGCCGCCGGATGATGCCCAGGCCGTCGTCGATCACTTGCTCGTCGACCTCGGCCTCGCCCAGCTCCGCCGCGCCGGCGAAGAACTCGGTGACCAGCAGGTACTCACGTTCCGGGGTCAGCTCGACCACCCCGTAGGGCGCCGGCGTGGGTAGGCCGGCGTCGCGGAGCAGCCGCAGGGCGTAGTCCTCCTGCTGGACCAGCCGGCCGACGGTGTTGAACGCCTTCTCGTCCTCCAGACGGCCGTACAGCAGTTCCCGGCCCAGCTTGTACCAGCGGTCCGAACGCAGGTGGCTGCGGGCGTACAGCTTGCCGAACAGGACCACCGGCGGGTCGCCCCTGACCTTGATCCGCAGCGGGGTGGAGCCGGCCGACCCGGCCAGGCCGAACGGCTTGACCTCCTCGACGATCAGGCCGAGCTGATCGGCGAGGGCACGGCGGATCGCCTGCCCGCGCTTGCCCCCGATGTCCAGGTGGGCGCTGCTGCCGCGCCGGTAGCTGACCGGGAAGACCTCGTTGGGGGTGAACCAGCGGAAGGCCAGCAGCGGGATGGTGACGCCGATGACGGCGCCGAGGAGCACGTCGGTCGGGGCGTCGAGGCCGAGCGCGACCCGGGCCAGGCCCGCCAGGGCGACGATCGCGGTCGCCGCCCACTTGCCGACCTGCCGCCAGCGGCCCTCCGGCACCAGCACGTAGAGCGCACTGACCAGGCTCGCGGCCAGGATCGCAACCTGAACCGACGGCAGCGCGTAGCCGTTCCAGGTCCCATCGATGACGACCCCAAAGGGCCTGGGCCGCTTGAGCACGGCCGACAGGACCACGGCCAGCTGCGAGGCCACCGCGAGGGCGACAACGAAGACCACGAGATGGCGAATGCGTCTGAACACCAGCAGCGGGACGACGATGCACCAGGCGAGGATCTTGGAGGCCAGCCAGGTGGCTGGAAACGCCGCAACCGCGACCACACCGGCGGGCCACCCGCTGCGTAGCTCGGCGAGCCAGCGCACGACCCGGTCGTCGGCGGCGGTCACCGCGACGGCGGCCCAGTGGCGGCTGGCGGCGAAGGTGACCGCCAACACGGCGACGAGCCCGACGGCGGCCAGCAGCCACCCGACCCCGGAGGTCTCAAGGTGCCGCGGCAGTGGTGGCGGCGCGCCGGAGGGGCGTCGTCGCCGCCTCGAGTGGCGAACGCTTGCCGCGACCCTGGCCGGATGGTCGGCGGCGGGGGTCGTCGGGGCGGTGGTGTCCACGACTAGGACCCTTCCTATGGGATGGCCTCGAGGCGTCGCTCTGAGAGCGTCGCCTCTTCACAACACTAGCCGTCACTGTCAAGAGCACTGCTCGCAAACGTTGCTGCTGTTCGCTCAGCGTGGCAGGATGTGGGCATGAGCCAAACCGAGCAGGACCGACCCTCGGTGCTGCAAGCTGCCCGCGATCGGGCCCGAGCCGAGGTCACCCGCCAGATCTTGGATACCGCCCGCCGGCACCTGGCCACCGACGGGGCGTCCGGGCTCAGCCTGCGGGCCATCGCCCGCGAGCTCGGGGTGTCGTCCTCGGCGGTGTACCGGTATGTGGCCAGCCGTGACGAGCTGCTGACCAGGCTGATGGTGGCCGCCTACGACGCGCTGGGCGTCGCCGCCGAGACCGCGGAGGCCGCCGTGGCCCGCGACGACCTCCCCGGCCGCTGGGCGGCAGTCTGCCACGCCGTCCGGGCCTGGGCCCGGGCCCATCCCCACCAGTACGCCCTGGTCTATGGCACGCCGGTGCCCGGCTATATCGCCCCATCGGCCACCATCGCCCCCGCCGCCCGGATCCCGACGCTGCTATTGGGCATCCTCGCCGACGCTACCGGGCGGCTGGAACCAACGACCGCCGACGACCACGTGCCGCCCGACGCGCGGCGGGCGCTGGCGCCGGTCCAGTCCTTGATCCCGTCCAAGGTGCCCGACGCGCTGGTCCAACAGGGCCTGATGGCCTGGGCGGCGCTGTTCGGCACCGTGTCCTTCGAGCTGTTCGGCCAGCTCCACCACGTCGTCGGCGACGAGCCCGGCGACCGCGACGCCTACTTCGCCGAGTGCGTGCGCCGCTGGACCACCCGGGTCGGCATCAACCCGGAGCAGACCCGAAGGCTGGCCCAGGAACCCAAACGGGCACTGGAGGCCGTCAGCGAGTAGAGGGGAACCACGGTAAGCCCCAGGCCATCAAGACCGGCACGATCCTCACCGACCCGGACGCGTGAGCGTCCACAGGAGGTCACGACATGAACCAGACAATCGGACAAGGTGGCGGGATAGCCGCCCTACCCCCGCGAGGCATCGGCGAGATCCTGAGCACGGCATTCCAGCTCTACCGGCGGCACTGGCGCACCCTGGTGGCCATCGCCGCCGTGGTCGTGGTCCCCCTCACCCTGCTCCAGTACGGGATCGGCCACTGGGTCCGCACCAACGGCCAGCAGCTGCAAGACCAGGTCGTGGTCTCGACCTCGTTCTGGGCGGTGGCCAGCGCCGCGCTGCTGGCCGCACTGGTCGGGCTGCTGCTCTACCAGGTGCTCGCCGGAGCGATCACCCGGACCATCGCCACCGAGGTCGCC
Source organism: Actinomycetes bacterium (assembly GCA_035490035.1). Lineage (GTDB taxonomy): Bacteria > Actinomycetota > CALGFH01 > CALGFH01 > CALGFH01 > CALGFH01. The sequence goes on along the minus strand of DATHIG010000690.1, from coordinate 134 downwards.
GGCCAGGATCTCGGCCTCGAGCAGAGCTACCGCTTCGGCTTCGCCCGGCTCGGCCCCATCCTGGTCGTCAGCATCCTGGTCGGGCTGGCCACCCTCCTTGGGCTGATCGTGTTCATCATCCCCGGGATCTACAT
>DATHIG010000689.1:0-5196 GCA_035490035.1 Actinomycetes bacterium | reverse complement strand
CAGTCGCCCGCCGCCCAGACGTGCGCCACCCCGGTCCGCATGCCGTGGTCGACGGCCACCGCCGAGCGAGCCCCCAGCGGGACCCCGGCGGCCGCCGCCAGCGAGTTGTCCGGGCTCACCCCCACACCCACGATCACCAGGTCGGCGTCGATCCCCTCGCCCGCGGCGACCACCCGGCGGGCCCGGCCGTCGCCTTCGATGCCCTCGACGGAGGTGGCGCAGCGCAGGTCCACCCCCTGGTTGCGCAGCTCGGTCTCGATGTCAAGGGCGATCTCCTGGTCGACCAGTGGCAGGACGTGCGGGAGCAGCTCGACCAGGCTCACCTGCAGGCCCCGGGACCGCAGGGCCTCCGCCATCTCCAGGCCGATGTAGCCCCCGCCGACGATCACCGCCCGCTGGGGGCGCTCGGCGCCGATCCAGTCCCGGATCGCAAGTCCGTCCTCGACCGTGCGCACGGCGAAGACCCCGGACAGGTCCCTGCCGGGAAACGGCAGCACGGCCCGGCCGCCGGTGGCCAGCAGCAGCTCGTCGAAGGCCTCGGTGCGGTCGCTGCCCGATCGCAGGTCCCGCACCTGCACCCGCCCGGCGGCCACCTCCACCGCCTGCACCTCGTGGTGCAGGTGCACCTGGATGCCCTCCCTGGCCAGGTCCTCAGGGGTCCGCGCGACCAGGGCGGCATGGCGCGGGATCACCCCACCGACCAGGTACGGGAGGCCGCAGGCCGAGTAGGCGCAGAAGCCGGTGCGCTCGAAGACGCAGACCTCGAGGGCCGGGTCCAGCCGCCGGGCCCGGGTGGCGGCGCTGAGCCCGGCCGCCACCCCACCCACCACGACAAGACGCCTGGAGCCACGCATGCGTCCATCAAACCGCACGCCGCCGGCAGGGGCTTTGGCGGCGTCGGAGAAAGCCGCGGAGATTCTTACGCTGCCGGGGAGCATGTCCGAGCCTGGAGCGACGCGTAGGCTGCCCAGCAGAGCTTCCAGCGGGACGGGCCGAGCGTATGGGCAAGCTGAGCGGCAAGGTGGCCCTGGTGACCGGGGCCGGGTCCGGGATCGGCCGGGCGGCCAGCCTCCTGTTCGCCGAGGAGGGCGCCAAGGTCGCGGTGGTGGACCTGCGGGAGGAGGCCGCCGAGGCGGTGGCCGCGGAGATCATCGACGCCGGCGGCAAGGCCGTCGCCATCACCGCCGACGTCTCCTCCGCGGCAGACGCCGCCCGCATGACCGAGACGACCGTCCGGGAGCTCGGTGCGCTGCACGTGCTCTACAACAACGCCGGGGTGGACGCCGCCGGTGGCGTGCTGGAAGGGACCGAGGCGGACTGGGACCGCTGCCTCGACGTCAACGCCAAGGGCACCTTCCTCGGCTCCAAGTTCGCCGCGCCCGAGATCGAGGCCGCCGGTGGGGGCTCGATCATCAACCAGGGATCGGTGGCCGCCCTGGTAGGGGTCCGGGAGTTCGCCGCCTACTGTGCGGCGAAGGGGGCGGTGGTCTCCCTCACCCGCGCCATGGCGATGGACCTGGCCCCCCGGAGCATCCGCGTCAACTGCGTCTGTCCCGGGACCGTGTTCACCCCGCTGATGGAGCCGATGGTCCGCAAGCGGGGTGGGGGCGATCTGCAGAAGGGCCTCGAGCTGACCATCCAGAAGTACCCGGTCGGCCGTCTGGGGACGCCCGAGGACGTCGCCCGGGTGGCCCTCTTCCTGGCCAGCGACGACGCCGCCTTCGTCACCGGCGCCGTGTACACCGTGGACGGCGGGATGACCGCCCAGTAGCCTGGATCGGGACGCAGCCATGGCCTACACCGAGCCCGACAAGGTGGTCGACCTCACCGAGGCGGCCGGCCTGGTCGCCGACGGCGACGTGGTCGCCCTTGGCGGCGCGCTGTCCTACCGGGAGCCGATGGCGCTGGTGCGGGAGCTGATCCGCCAGGGCCGCCGCGACCTCCACGTGGTCGGCTCCGCCCACGGCATCGACGTCGACCTGCTGGTGGGAGCCGGGGCGGTCCGGGTGGTCGAGGAGAGCTACGTCGGCTACGAGCAGGATTTCGGCCTGGCCCCCGCCTACCGGCGGGCCGCCGAGGCCGGCGCCCTGGAGGTGCGCGAGAGCTGCTGCTACACGATCCTCCAGCAGCTGCGGGCGGCCGAGTACGGGATCCCGTTCATGCCGGTCCGGGGCATCCTGGGGACCGACATCCGCCGCCTGCACCCGGAGTACGCCGAGATCCGGTGTCCGTTCACCGACCAGCGGCTGGTGGCCGTCCCGGCGCTGGCTCCTGACGTGGCGCTCATCCACGGGCTGATGGCGGACCGGCGGGGCAACGTCCACCTGCTCCGGCCCCTGGTGCTCGACGAGCGCTTCACCTTCGCCGCCCGCAAGGTGGTGGTGACCGTCGAACGCGTCGCCAGCGAGCCCGAGGTCGCCGAGGCGGGTGTGGTGCTGCCCTACTTCGCGGTCACGGCGGTGGTGGAGGCGCCGTTCGGGGCCCACCCGACCTCCTGCTACCCCCACTACACCTACGATCGCGCCCACCTGGGTGAGTGGGTCAAGGCGGCCGCCGACGACCACAGCGTCGGACAGTACCTGCGGCGCTACGTCCTGGCGCCCGGCTCGGAGGCGGCGTACCGCGACATGGTGGGAGCCGACCGGCTGGCGGCCCTCGGCGAATGGTCGATCTCCGACGAGCGCTGGCTGGAGCTGCTGTCATGAGCCGGGAGTTCACCATCGACGAATGGGTGTGCGCCGCGATGGCGGGCACCATCGGCGACGGCGAGGTGGTCTTCCACGGCTTCGGCAGCCCCTGCGCCACCGTGGCGATGCACCTGGCCAAGCGCACCCACGCCCCACACATGGTCCTGGTCGAGGGCGCAACCTACGCCCTGGATCCCGACCCGGCCTTCATCCCGCCAACCTCGAACGACTGGGCGCTGATGCGGCGGGCGGCACACGTGCTGCGCTTCGAGGAGCTGTTCGACCTGGCCGCCCGCGGCGGGCTGGACCGGATGTTCCTCTCCGGGGCGCAGATCGACGCCTACGGCAACACCAACGTCACCGCCATCGGCTCGCTGGAGGCGCCGAAGGTCAAGCTGGGCGGCGGGGGCGGCGGGTGCAACCTGTCCGCCACCGTCCAGCGGACGACCCTGTGGACCACCCACCACCGCTCCGGCCGGGCGCTGGTCGGTCGCTGCGACGTCCTCACCGACGTCGGGCACGTGACCCCGGAGGGAACCCGTGCGGAGCTGGGGTTCCCCGGCCGAGGACCGGGCTGGCTGGTGACCGAGCTGGGGGTGTTCGACTTCCCCGACGGCCGGGCACGGCTGCGCCAGGTCTACCCCGACGTCTCCCTGGACGAGGTGCGGGCCGCGACCGGCTTCGAGCTGGACGTCGACCCCGGCCTGCGGGCGCTCCCACCGCCCGACCCGGCGGCCATCGCGCTGGTCCGCCGGCTCGACCCGCTCCGGGTGCGGCGGCGGGAGTTCTCCGAGCAGGAGCTGAACCGCCGCTTCCGATGGGCCGACGACGGGCGCTCCTGCACGGCCTGCCTGTGAGCCTCGACGCCGTGTTCACCCCCCGTCGGGTGGCGGTGGTCGGGGCGTCGGACCGCCCTGGGAAGATGGGCACGACCTTCATGCGCAACCTGGCCGGGTTCCCCGGCGAGGTGCTCCCGGTGACCACCTCGCAGGACACCGTCGAGGGTCGCAGGGCCTACGCGAGCCTGCGCGACATCCCGGGGCGGGTGGACCTGGCCGTGGTGGTCGTGCCCGCGCAGGAGGTTCGCGAGGTCATGGCCGATGCGGCCGCCGCGGGCGTTGGCGCCGCGATCGTGATCTCGGGCGGGTTCGCCGAGACCGGGCCGGCGGGGGCGGCGCTGCAGGCCGCGGCCGTCGAGGTCGCACGGGCCGGGGGGGTGCGGCTGGTCGGGCCCAACTGCTTCGGCGTGCAGAACTGCAACGCCGGCCTCAACGCCTCCATGGCCACCGGGAGCCCTCCCGCCGGCGGGGACATCGCGCTGGTCACGCAGTCGGGCGCCTACGGCATGGCCATCTACACCCTGGGCCTCGACCAGGACCTGCGCTTCTCCAAGGTCTGCGCCACCGGCAACAAGGCCGACATCGGCGAGGCCGAGCTGCTCGCCTACCTCGGCGCCGACGACCAGAGCGCGGTCCTGTGCTTCTTCCTCGAGTCGCTGGGCGACGGGCGCGCGTTCTACGAGCGGGCCCGGGGCATCACCCCCCGCAAGCCGGTCCTGGTGGCCAAGACCGGGCGGACCGAGGCGGGGGCGCGCGCGGCCGTCTCGCACACCGCCGCCCTCGCCGGCGACGCCAGGCTGTGGGAGGCGGCGTTCCGGCAGGCGGGCGTGGTGGTGGCCCGCAGCGGCCTGGAGATGGTGGACGCCGCCAAGGCCCTGGACTGGCAGCCGGTCCCGTCCGGGCCCCGGGTGGGCATCGTGACCAACTCGGGCGGCACCGGTGTGGAGCTGGCCGACCTGCTGGCCGACGAGGGGCTGGAGGTCCCCGAGCTCTCCCCCGGCCTGCAAGCCAGCCTCGCCGAGGCGCTGCCCGCCTACGCCAGCCCCCGCAACCCGGTGGACATGACGCCGAGCTGGGCCCGCTTCGCCGCGCTGTATCCGCTCTGCCTCGAGGCCCTCGCCCGCTCCGGCGAGGTGGACATGGTGGTGCTGGTGTTGCTGCAGCGCTCGGCGCTCGATCCCGCGGTGGCCAAGGCGGTGCTCGCCTCGGCCCGCCGGCTGGCGGCGGACGGGACCGGGGTCCCGGTCTACGTCTGCTGGGTGGCGCCGCGCGCCGCCCAGCCCAACGCCGACCTGCTCCAGTCGGCCCGGCTGCCCTGCTTCGAGTGGCCGGAGCGGACCGCGCGCGCGCTCGGGCACGCCTTCCGGTACGGGCGCTCCCGGGCGGGGTCCCGACCGCCGGCGGGGGCGGCGGAACGGCCGGCCGGGCTGCCGCCGCTGGCCGCGGGGCTGGTCCCCCCGGACGCCGCCGCCGCCCTGGCCGAGGCCTTCGGGATCGAGGTGGCGCCGTCCGCGCTGTGCGACGGCGAGGAGGAGGCCGTGGCCGTCGCGGCCAGGCTCGGCTACCCGGTGGTGGCGAAGATCCATGGCCGGTCGCTGGTGCACAAGTCGGACGTTGGCGGGGTCCGGTTGGGCCTGTCCGACCCGGCGGCGGTGCGGGCCGCGGTCCGC
>DATHIG010000688.1:0-2063 GCA_035490035.1 Actinomycetes bacterium | reverse complement strand
CTCCGGCTGGCCCTCGGCGGCGAGGTGCTGGTCCCGGCCGTCCTCGAGCCCGCCGCTGGCGCCGGCGAGATCACCGGAGGGGTGCGGCTCGCCCCCGGGACCGGCGACAACATGGCCGCCGCGCTCGGCCTCGGCGCCCGGCCGGGCGATGTGGTCGTCTCGATCGGCACCTCGGGGACCGTGTTCGCCGTCTCCGAGACGCCGACGGCCGACCCTTCGGGCACGGTGGCCGGGTTCGCCGACGCCACCGGCCGGTTCCTGCCGCTGGCCTGCACCCTCAACGCCGCCCGCGTGCTGGACGCCGCCGCCCGGATGCTCGGAGTCGACCACGAGCGGCTTTCGGAACTGGCCCTGTCCGCGCCCCCGGGCGCCGGCGGGCTCACCCTCGTCCCCTACCTGGAGGGCGAACGCACCCCCAACCGACCGCACGCCAGCGGGGCGCTGCATGGCCTGCGACTGACCAACACCACCCCGGCCTGCCTCTCCCGGGCGGCGATCGAGGGGCTGCTGTGCGGCCTGGCCGACGGCCTCGACGCGCTGCTGGCCGAGGGCGCCCAGGTCGAGCGGGTGCTGCTCATCGGCGGCGGGGCCCGCTCGGAGGCGCTGCGCCGGATCGCCCCGGCGGTGCTCGGCCAACCGGTGGTCGTCCCGCCACCGTCCGAGTATGTCGCCGACGGGGCCGCCCGGCAGGCCGCCTGGGCCCTGATGGGTGGTGGTCAGCCCCCCGACTGGGACCAGGCCGGCGCCACCACCCACGAGGCGGACCCGACCCCGGCCGTCCGCCGCCGGTACGCGGCCTGCCGCGACCTCACCTTCGAAGCCGAGCGAGACAACCACGCAGGCACTCCGGATATTATTGCCTCCGGCCGCACCGACGATGCGGCCGAGGGGCTGGCGCAGACGTGACCACGCGGCGGCGGGCCCTCCTGGCTGTCCTGTGGTGGGAACCTCAACGGAAAGGACGGTTCCATGCGTAGACGGTGGTTCAGCCTGATCGCCGCGGTGGCGGCGCTCACGCTCATCCTGGCCGCCTGTGGCGGCGGCGACGACGAGGGCGGCGGCACAGCCGGCGGTGGCGGCAAGACGCCCAAGGTCGGCGTCATCCTGCCCGACACCAAGTCCTCGGCCCGCTGGGAGACGGCCGACAAGAAGTTCCTGGAGGAGGCCTTCAAGGCCGCCGGGGTCCAGTACGACATCCAGAACGCCCAGGGCGACAAGACCCAGTTCCAGACGATCGCCGACCAGATGATCACCGGCGGCGCCAACGTGCTGATGATCGTCAACCTCGACTCCGGCACCGGCAAGGCCGTGCTCGACAAGGCCAAGACCCAGGGTGTGGCCACCATCGACTACGACCGCCTGACCCTCAACGGCGGCGCCCAGTACTACGTGTCGTTCGACAACGTCGCCGTCGGCACCCTCCAGGGCGAGGGCCTGGCCAAGTGCCTGGAGGCCAAGGGCAAGTCCTCGGCCAACATCGCCTACCTCAACGGCTCGCCCACCGACAACAACGCCACCCTGTTCAAGCAGGGCTACGACGGCGTGCTGTCCAAGCTGACCCAGTACAAGAAGGTCGCCGACCAGTCGGTGCCCGACTGGGACAACCAGCAGGCCGGCACCATCTTCGAGCAGATGTACACCAAGGCCGACGGCAAGATCGACGGCGTGCTGGCCGCCAACGACGGCCTCGCCAACGCCACCATCGCCATCCTCAAGAAGAACAACGCCAACGGCGAGGTCCCGGTCACCGGCCAGGATGCGACCCTCCAGGGCCTGCAGCACGTCCTCAACGGCGACCAGTGCATGACCGTCTACAAGGCGGTCAAGCAGGAGGCCGACGCGGCCGCCAAGCTGGCCATCGGGCTGGCCAAGGGCGAGCAGCAGACCGCCCCCGACACCATCAAGGACCCCGAGAGCGGCGCCGACGTCCCCTCGGTCCTGCTCCAGCCCAAGGCCATCACCTTCGACAACGTCAACGACGTCGTGGCCGACGGCTACATCGCCAAGGACGAGCTGTGCGCCGGCGCGTTCGCGGCCAAGTGCACGGAGTCAGGCGTCCAGTA
>DATHIG010000687.1:0-5399 GCA_035490035.1 Actinomycetes bacterium | reverse complement strand
AGGATCTCCAGGGCGTGGGTGGGGTCGGCCATGATGGTGCTCTCGGTGATCTCCACCACCAGCAGCCGCGCCGGGACCCGCCAGCGGGTCAGGGTGGCCGCGACCTGGTCGGGGAAGTCCAGGTCGAGCAGCCGCCGGGCGGACACGTTGACCGCCACCGACAGCTCATGGCCGGCCTGCCGCCACTGGTGGCACTGGCCCTTGGCAGCGTCCAGGACGTAGTGGGCGAGGGGTTGGATCAGCCCGGTGCGTTCGGCCAGGGGGATGAACTCGCCGGGTGGGATCAGCCCGTGGGTGGGGTGTTGCCAGCGCACCAGGGCCTCGACCCCCAGGACCTGGCCGCTGTGGGTGTCGACCTTGGGTTGGTAGTGGAGCAGCAGCTGGTGCTGGTCGATGGCCCGGCGGAGCTCGCCCAGCAGGGCCAGGCGGCGGGGGCTGTGCTGGTCTTGGGTGGGGTCGAACAGCACGAACCCGGCGTGGGTGTCCTTGGCCACGTACATGGCGATGTCGGCGTGTTGGAGCAGCTCCTCGGGGTCGTTGCCGTGCTCGGGGTACAGCGCCACCCCGATGCTGGCCTCCACCTCCAGCGACAAGCCCTCCAGCACGAACGGCGCCTCCATGGCGGCCTGGAGCTTGCCGGCCACGGCCAGCGCGCCCTCGCCGGTGGCGACCCGGGGCAGCAGCACGGCGAACTCGTCCCCGCCCAGCCGGGCCACGGTGTCGACCGCCCGCAGGGCCGCCCGGAGTCGTTGGCCGACCTGGACCAGGAGCTGGTCGCCGTCGTGGTGGCCCAGGGTGTCGTTGACCTCTTTGAACCGGTCCAGGTCGAGCAGCGCCAACGCCGCCGGGGCGAGCTCCCGGTCGGCCTGGCGGATGGCCTGGCCGATGCGGTCGCGCAGCAGCGTCCGGTTGGGCAGACCAGTCAACGCGTCATGCAGTGCCTGGTGCTGGTTCTGGGCGGCTTGGCGTTCGGTGCGCCGCTGGTAGCCGACCAGCACCGCGCAGAACACGATCAGCAGGCCAAGCCCGGTGCCGAAGATGATGGGGGTGGCCACCACAACTTGTCGCCGAAGCACGGCCAGACCGTCCAGGGTCTCGTCGCGCTCGTGGGTCGCTCCCAGCTCGACGTCGGCCTCGATTCGCTCGAACAGCGGCTCGATCTCTTCGTCAAGGGCCAGCATCCGTCGCTGGTCACCGGCGTCCACGGCCGCAAACAGCCGGTACACCGCCTGCAGGTAGCGACGGTGGTCGGCCTCCAGGGTGACAATCGGGTCCCGGTCAGCCGCATCACCATGTTGGTGCAGATACTGGACCGCGGCATTCAGGGATCGGGCTGCCTGCGCAAAGCGCGCCCGTAGCTCGGGTCCCGGCTTGTGGCGGTATTCATGAGCCAGTCCATCTTCGGTCGCGACCGCGAAGCGGGCTCGCTGGTAGGCGTCGTTGAGGTGGGTCAACTCAGCGGCGTGCGGTGCTGCCTGGTTGGTCGTGGAGGCAGCCCACAAGGCAAACCCGGTCAACACCAGCAGCACCCCAGCGATCCCAACCAGCGCAACCCGTGACGCGGTACGGCTGCGCAACTGCTGCCCGCGCATCGGCCCACCGGATGCCAACGCCTCCACCCGGGTCTGCCTCCTTGCTGTGGCCAGGACAACACGTACGCGGCGGTCGCGATCCGGGTCTCCCCAGGAAGTTGCTCTGATAGGGGATTCGGCTGGATCGCTCCGAACCTGAGCGCTCGTGCGCCGATCCGGCTCGCGTGCTCACCGACTGGAGGATCGGCTGGTACAGAGAGGTCGTTGTCTGCGATCTTGAATGTTCGGGGTGTCGCCGGTGTTCGCCGGACAAGCTCAAAAGTCTCATGGACGTGGGTGGTCGAGCATGATTGAGCGTCTGCGGTTTCGTGGCGTGACCGGTGCGCCGTTGGCCGGCGTATTCCACCCGGCAAGCTCGACCGGCCCGGGTCGAGGCGTGCGCGGCAACCTCCTGGTGGTGCACTGCTTCACCTGCTCCAAGGATCTCCACACCATGTCGCGGCTGGCCCGGGGACTGGCCGGCGCCGGCTTCGCGGTGCTGCGGTTCGACTTCACCGGCCTTGGGGAGAGCGGCGGCGACTTCTCGGCCACGACCCTTTCCACCAATATCGGCGACCTCGCCAAGGCCGTCGCCTGCTTGCAGGAGCGCGGGCCCGAACCCATCGGGCTGATCGGGCACAGCCTCGGCGGCGCCGCCTGCCTGCTGGCCGCCGGCGAGCTCGCACCGATTCGCTCGCTGGCGGTGATCGCCGCCCCCAGCACCGCCGGGCACATCCGTGGGCTGTTCAGGGGGGTTGAGGCCGAGATCGACCAGGCTGGGAGCGCATGGGTCGAGATCGGTGGCCGCTCGTTCCCGATCTCGGACCAGTTCCTCGCCGACCTGGAGCGGCACGAGGTCGAACGCCGAACCTCCGAGCTGGGCCGGCCGCTGCTGGTGCTGCACCCGGTCGACGACAAGGTGGTCGCCGTGACCGAGGGCGAGCGCATCTTCACCCTGGCCCGCCAGCCAAAGGCGTTCATCCCCCTGCTTGCCACCGACCACCTGTTGACCAGCCGGCGCGCCTCAGCCGAGGCGGTCAGCGCCCTGGTCGACTGGTTCGGGCGCACGCTCTAGGCGCCGACCGGCCCCAACCTCCGGACGGCGACACCAGAAGCCTTTGCGCCATGGTGGCGCCGCTCTACACTCGGCCGATGAGCAACCTGGAGCGTTCACCAACAGCCACGGTGGCGGCCGACTGCCGGCCGGCCGCCGAGCAGCCGGTGCACGAGGTGCTGACGGCGAGCGCGGTCGACCTCGGGGAGGGCACTCCAGTCCGGCGGCTGCTCCCGAAACGCCAGCGGGCCACCATCGGGGCCTGGTGCTTTGTCGACCACTACGGCCCCAAGGACATCACCGGACAGACGGGGATGCGGGTACCGCCCCATCCCCACATCGGCCTGCAGACGGTCACCTGGCTGCTGGAGGGCGAGGTGCTGCACCGCGACAGCCTCGGCACCGAACAGCTCATTCGGCCCGGCCAGCTGAACCTTATGACCGCCGGTCGGGGCATCGCCCACTCCGAGGAATCACCGGGCGACCATCCGCCGGTCCTGCATGGGGTGCAGCTGTGGACCGCACTGCCCGAACGCTCAGCAGGCGTCGAACCGTCGTTTGAGCACCTGCCCGAGCTGCCCACCGCCCAGACCGCCGGCATCCGCGTCACCGTGCTGCTGGGCGAGCTGCTGGGCGCCCGCTCGCCGGCGCGGGCCTACTCCGAGCTGGTCGGCGCCGACCTGGCGATCGGTGCCGCGACCGATGAGGACCTGGCGCTGCGGCCAGACTTCGAGTACGGCGCGGTCGTGGCGTCCGGCGAGGCCGCCGTCGATGGGGTCGTGCTGCAGCCCGGGAAGCTGCTGTATCTGGGGACGGGCCGGGACCACATGGCCGTGCGGGCCGCCGGCCCGGCGCGGCTGCTGCTGCTGGGCGGGGCGCCGTTCGGCGAGCCGCTGATCCTGTGGTGGAACTTTGTCGCCCGCACCAACGACGAGATCGCCCGGGCGCGGGCCGACTGGAAGGCCGGAGACCGATTCGGCGTGGTCCACGGCTTCCCCGGACCGCCCCTCGAGGCGCCACCGCTCCCGCCAGGCCGCCTCCGGCCCCGCTAATCCGCATGCCACCAGCCAGGCCGACCAAGGATTCGCTCATGACCATCCAGCTCCGACGCGACAAGGAGATCTACGCCACCGACGGCGGCTGGTTCCAGGCCCGCTGGCACTTCACCTTTGATCGCTACCACGACCCCGGGCAGATGGGCGTGGGCGCGCTGCGGGTGTTCAACGACGACCGGCTCCAGCCGGGCGCGGTGTGGCCGATGCACCCCCACAGCGACATCGAGAGCTGCACCTATGTCGTGGAGGGCGTGTTCGCCCACGAGGACTCCCTGGGCAACGACGGGCGCCTTGAGCCGGGCGCGGCCCAGGTGATGCGGTTCTCCAGCCGCGGGGCGCTCCATTCGGAACGCAACGGCTCCCCGACCGAGCCGATGCGGTTCCTGCAGTTCTGGATCCTGCCGAGCGACCCGGCGCTGGAGTCGTCGGTGCAGCAGCGCCAGTACACCACCAAGGACCGCACCGGCCGGCTGCTGCAGATCATGGGACCCGCCGGCGAGGACGGGTTGGACCTGGCCCAGGACGCCCGCGTGCTGGTCGCCCGCCTGCCCCAGGGCAGCCGGGTCAACCACGACCTCGGCCAGGGTCGCGGCGGCTACCTGTATGTACTCGACGGCGAGCTGGAGGCCGCCGGTGACAGGCTCGGCGGCGGTGACGCGGCCAAGCTCGCCGGCCCGGAAGCGCTCGAGCTCGCCGGCGTCAGCGAAGCCGAGCTGATCCTCATCGACGTGCCCCTGCGGTTCCAGCCCGTGGGCGTGTGGGCGCAGAGGTCGCGCTAGCCGTGCCCGGCCGGCCACGGCCAGCCTCCCAGGAGGAGGACTGATGAGCTTCAACCATGCCTGTCCGGACGCGCCGGCACCGGTGATCGCCCCCTCGGCCGCGGTGCTGGGCACGGCCTGGATCGGGGCCGGCGCGGTCCTGGCCCAGGGCACCGTGGTCCGCTCCCACCAGGAGGCGGTGTCGATCGGCAACCACTCGGCGGTGCTGGAGAACTCCAGCGTCGTCGGCACGGGCGCCCATCCGGTGGCGATCGGGCAGCGGACCGTGTTCGGGCACCGCTGCCAGGTGATCGGCGCCCGGGTGGGCGACCTGTGCGAGATCGGCAACGGCACCATCCTTCTGCCCGGGGCGCGGCTGGGCGACGGCTGCATCCTCGGCGAGGGCACCCTGATACCGCCGGGGACGGTGGTCCCCGACCAGGCGGTGCTGGTCGGGCGGCCCGGCCATGTCATCCGCACCACCACCGACGCCGACCGCGAGCGGGTCGCCCGCCTGCGCGACTACGCCGTCGAGTTGACCACCCATCCCCGCGTCCCCATCACGGGCCAGACCCCGGCAGGAGCGACCATGGGCCGCCTGTATGCCTACCAGGACAAGTCCCCCCAGATCGCGGCCAGCGCGCTGCTGCTGGACTCGGCCGAGATCACCGGCGACGTGATCATCGGCGCCGACACCATCATCGGCGCTGGCGTCAAGATCATCGGCGACTCCCATGGCCCGGTCCGCATCGGCGCCCGTGTGCAGATCCTGGAGAACACCGTCCTCCACCTGCTGCCCGACAACCAGCTGGTGGTCGAGGACGACGTCATCATCGGCCCCGGGGCGATGATCCACGGTTGTCACCTGGAGGCGGGCAGCGTCGTCGAGCCGGCCGCGATCGTCTGCGACTACAGCCGGGTCGGCCGCCACTCCCTGGTCCGGGCGGGTGCATGCCTCAAG
>DATHIG010000686.1:0-2565 GCA_035490035.1 Actinomycetes bacterium | reverse complement strand
GGCCGTCGTCATCACCGGGCTCCCGCTGCTGCCGCGGCGCCTACCGCCCGGCGCGGCCGGTGGGCTGCTGCTGTCCGCCGGGCTCGGCCTGCTGCTGGCGGCGGCCTACGCGATCCCCTGGTGGCGGGGCCTCGTCGACCTGGTGGTTGCTCACGTCCCCGGCGGCGGCCTGGTCCGAGACGCCCAGAAGTTCGTCGCTCCCCTCGCCCTGGTCGAGGCGGTCGCCTTCGGTCTCGGGGTGGAGCGGCTGCTGCCGGCCCTGGCCGCTCGCTGGGCCCGGCCGGATCCGGGAGCGCCCAGCCGTCCCCGCGCCCGATGGATCGGGCCGGCGGCCGCCGCCGGGCTGATCGCCGCGCCGGTGCTGCTGCTGCCGGCTCTGGCCTGGGGAGCCGCAGGTCGGCTGGCCGCCGTCTCCTATCCGGACGCGTTCGCCGAGGCGCGCACGGCCATGGCCGCCGACCCGGTGCCGGGGGCCGTCCTGGTGCTGCCGTGGCACCTCCACCTCGGGTTCCCCTGGAACGGCGGCCGGGTGGTGCTGGACCCGGCCCAGCGCTGGTTCACCCGGCGGGCGGTCGGCAACGACGACCTGGAGCTGGTCGGCATGACCGTGCCCGGTGAGGACCCCTACGGGACCCGGCTCGGACCGCTGGTCAGGGGAGCGGCGCCCCTGGAACCGGCCCTGCCGGCCGCCGGGGTCCGCTATGTGCTGGTCTTCAAGGTGGCGGACTGGGCCGCCTACGGGCCGCGCCTGTCCGGCCTTGCCCCGGTGCTCGACCGCCCCGACCTGGCCCTGTACCGGGTGCCCGCCCGGCCGGCCGAGATACGGTTGCCGGCCCCGCCGGTCGTCCCCGTCCTCGCCGCCGACGCGCTGGCTGTCGTCCTGGTGCTCGGAGCCGCCGCCGGGCCGCTTCCCGCAGGGGTACGCAAATTGGTATCCTCCGGGCGGTATCCCCAAGGAGGCCGCCGATGAGCGGGTTGACGCTACGGGTCCTGGCCGGGCTGGCCGTCGGCGCCCTTGTCCTAGCCTTCGTCGCCTCGCTGGTGCTCGTCTCCAGCCAGGGCGCCTCCTCGGTCTCGACCGAGCCCTTGATCGTCTACGGATCGCGCTAGACGGTTCCCACTCCGGAGCAGGTCACGAGAGGTCCTGCGGGTCGCCCACGCGACCCCTTCCTGGTACCAGCCCCAGGTGCGTGCAAGACTTCTGAGCTGCTGCTTCAGGCGGTCGCTGGGTCGGCGGCGGGTTCCTCGCCCGCGGGGAGCGGGGTGCCAGCGGTGCCCGTCGCCGGGGCCGTCGCCCCGTCCAGGACCCTGGCGAACGCGACCACCGTCTGCGGCCAGGTGAAGCGGGCGGCGTTGGCCCGTGCCGCCTCCCCGAGGCGCTCGCGAAGGTGGCGGTTGAGCAGGACCCAGGCCAGGTGGCGGGTGAACTGGTCGAGGTCGTCGGCGAGCAGGCCGGTGGTGCCGTGCAGCACCGATTCGCCAAGCCCACCCGCGGCCCGGAACGCCACCGTCGGCGTGCCGTTGGCCGCCGCCTCGAGCACGGCCAGTCCCCAGCCCTCCTTGACCGACGGCATGGCCAGGACCCAGGAGCTGGCCAGCACCCGATGCTTGGTCTGCTCGTCGACCCAGCCGAGCAGCTCGACGGCGTCCTCCAGGCCCAGCCGGTCCACCGTCTCCCGCAGCCGCGGCTCCCACCAGCCCTGCCCCACCACCAGCACCCGAAGTCCCGGCAGGTGGCGACGGATGCGGGCGGCCGCCTCGAGGGCCAGCTCGACCCGCTTGTGGGGGACGAGCCGGCCGAGCACGCAGACCGAGGGGAATGGGGTGCGGGGTACGGCCGGGACCGGTCCGGGCGAAGCCAACCCGTTGTGGACGACCGTGATCGCGCCGGGCGGCACGCCCAGCCCGACCAGCTCCCGCCGGGTCGCCTCGGAGACGGCGACGTAGCGGGCGCGCCGGTACAGGCGGGGCGCGAGCCGGGACTCGACCCACCAGCCGAGCCGGGCCTGCAGGGGCGGCAGGACCACCCGCCACTGCTCCCGGTGGACGTGGTGGACGAGCACCACCAGCGGCCGCCGGCACCACAGGGCGGAGAAGAACGGCAGGCCGTTCTGGACATCGACCACCACGTCGTGCCCGCCCAGGGCCCCGGTGAGATGGGCCCACCAGGCGCGCAGGTACACGGTGCGGCGCCCGCCCCGCCGGACCACCCGGATGCCGCCCACCTGGTCGCTGGCCGGTGCGCCCGCGTGGGCGGCGCAGAACAGCGTGACCGGCCGGCCCTGCGCGGCCAGCCCGGCGGCGACCCGCTCGACGTACACCTCGGAGCCGCCGCCCTCGGGGTTGGTGGTGTCGCGCCAGTTGAGGATGAGGACGCCACGGCCGAGGCTGGCGGCTCCCCGAGCGCCTGCCTGGGCGGCTCGCGGGACCGGAGGGTCGTGCGCGGGAAGGGCCTTCATCGGCCGGGGACGCTAGCGCAGATTGCGAGCGATTTGAACGGCTATCGACCAGTTCGACCGGTTCAAAGCGAGGCAGCCGCCCTGGGTGCGAGCGGCTGCCTCGGGG
>DATHIG010000685.1:0-4047 GCA_035490035.1 Actinomycetes bacterium | reverse complement strand
GGGTCGGCCAGCAGCGGCACCTTGGCCCTAGCCAAGCGCCTCCGGATTGAGCAGGTTGGGTGGGCGGCGGCCGGCAAGGGCGGCCAGCAGGTTGCCGGCCGCGGTCATGCCCATGGCAACCCGGGTCTCGACCGTCGCCGTGCCGAGGTGCGGGACGACGGTGACGTTGGGCAGGTCGAGCAGGCCGGGATGGACCTCCGGTTCCCGTTCGAACACGTCAAGGCCGGCGGCCCCGATCTCCCCCGCCCGCAGGGCGGCGGCCAGCGCGGCCTCGTCGACGATGGGACCGCGGGCGGTGTTGACCAGCACCGCCGTCGGCTTCATGCGCCGCAGCTGCTCGGCGCCGATGAGGTGCCTGGTGGCCGGGCCAAGGCCGGTGTGGATGGTCACGAAGTCGGCCTCGGCGAGCAGCTCGTCCAGCTCGAGCCAGGCGACCCCGAGGGCGGCCTCGCGGTCGGGGGGCAGCCGGTGACCGGCGGTGTAGCGCACCGGCATGCCGAAGCCGGCGGCCCGCCGGGCCACCGCCCTGCCGATGCGGCCAAGCCCGACCACCCCGAGGGTCTTGCCGTGCACCTCGATCCCGAGGAAGAACTCGGGCCCCCAGATCCAGGGCCGCCGGGCGCGCAGGAACCGGTCCCCGTCGGCGACCCGCCTGGCCGATGCCAGCAGCAGCGCCCAGGTGAGGTCGGCGGTCGCCTCGGTGACCACGTCGGGGGTGTTGGTGGCCAGCACGCCCTTTGCCGTGCAGGCCTCCAGGTCGAGGTGCCACTCGCCTCCGGTGAAACGCCGGTGACCGGGAGTCTAGCCTGCGCGGGCGGACCGCCAGCCTGGAACGCCGGCCATGCATCCGGGCTCGAGGGACTTGGGTGGTCGCCGTGGGCGCGCGCAAGCTCCAGGGCTGCACGGATGAATCGGCGCTGCATGCGGCGCCGGATGCTTGACCGCCCTTCTAATGAAGCGCGCGGAGCAGGGCGACGCGGCCGAGCAGGCCAACGGCCCGGCCGGCGTCGGGGGTGCCGGCGGTGCGGCGGGCGGCAGCCTTGAGCGCGACCCGGTCGGCGCCGGGGACGGCCAGCAGCCGGGCGGCGACCTGGTCGTCGGGCGTCCCGGCGGTGGCCAGCTCGACGGCCAGGTCGGAGGCGACCCTGGCGATCCGGGTCATGCGCCGGCGCTCGGCCCAGGCGCCGACGAAGGCCATGCCGGCGGCGACCGAGCCGACCTGGGCGCCGGCGATCAGCCCGGCCTCCAGGTCGTGCTGCAGGTAGTTGGTGCCGGACGCGACCCCGGCGGCCACGGTGAGCCCGAGCACGGCACCGCGGGCGGCGATGCGCGGCGTCGAGGAACGGATCGGCTCGTGCCGCCCGGTGCGGACGCGGGACTCCTTCGAGGGCCGGGGTTGCTGTGGGCGCTCCTCGGGAGCGAAGGAAGACGCGGCGAAGGGCGCGATGGCGCTCATGGTCAGGTCCTTTGCGAACGGGGAAGTGGGACCGTGGTGACGCGGGGCGCATCCTAGAACGCGCTCCGTGAGGAGATCCGGTAGTTCAAGGACCTGTGACCAAATCGAGACGATCGTCGGCTCAGCCGGCGAGGAAGCTGAAGCGCACCCGTCGCTGAGGATTGTCGTCGTTCAGGTCGACCAGGCAGATCCGCTGCCAGGTGCCGAGCAGGAGGCGGCCCGACTGCACCGGGACGGTGAGGGAGGGGCCGGCGAAGACGGGCAGCAGATGGTCGGCGCCATGGCCGCGGCTGCCGTGGCGGTGGGCCCAGCGATCGTCGCGGGGCAGCAGCCGGCCGAGCACCCCCTCGAGGTCCTCCTCCGACCCCGAGCCGGTCTCCATCACGGCCAGCCCGGCGGTGGCGTGGGGCACGAACACGTGCAGCAGGCCGTCCCCGCCGGCCTTGGCGGCGAAGGCGGCCGCCCGGTCGGTCAGGTCGAGCACGTGCCGGCCGGCGGTGTCGATGCGCAGCTCGGTGGTGTCCATCGCGGCGAACCTTACCCGGTGGAGGCCACGGCCGCCTCGGACCGCCGGATGCCCTCCTCGGTGACGAAGCGGAACCCGGCCAGCAGGGCGAGCTCGGCCGCGGCGGCGAGGGCGAAGGCGGCCCGCAGCCCCAATACCTCGGCCGCGACGCCGCCGAGCAGGGCACCGAGCGGCATGGAACCCCAGCCGACCAGCCGATAGCCGGCGTTGAGCCGGCCGAGCAGGCGGTCGGGGGTGATCCGCTGGCGCAGGGAGACGGTGACCACGTTCCACAGCACCACGGCCACGCCGCCGGCGGCCATCGAGGCCCCGACCAGCAGCGGGTTGGTGGTGGTGGCGGGCGCGACCAGGCTGACGGCGGACAGGACCAGGCTGACGGCCAGGGTGCGGACCCGGCCGAGGCGACGCTCGGCCGGGGCGGCGAGCCAGGTCCCGGCCAGCGCCCCCAAGCCGATGGCCGCCGTCAGGGTCCCGAACCCGGCCTCGGACAGCCTCATCGGCCCGGGGGCGACCGCGAACAGCACGAACACCGCGCCGTAGGCGGCGTAGGCCATGTTCCCGACTCCGAGCATGAAGGCCAGCGGGCGCAGCACGGGGTGGTCCCAGAGGAAGCGGACGCCCTCGGCGATCTCGTCCCGGAGCCGGGTCGGCGGGCCCTGGTGCGCCGGCCGGAAGCTCCCGGCGATCAGGGCCAGGCAGCCGGCGCCGACCAGATAGGCGGCCGCGGGCAGGCCGAAGGCGGCGGCCAGGGCGACGGCGGCCAGCAGGCCGCCAAGGGGCGGGCCGATGAACACGTTGGCCACCAGCTCGACCGCGTACAGCCGGCTGTTGGCCCGGGTCAGCTGGTCGCGGGGCACGATTGCCGGGAGCAGCGACTGGGCCGAGGTGTCGAACAGCGTCTCGGCGATGCCAAGCAGCAGGGCGACGGCATAGAGCATCGCCAGGGTGGCCATGTCGGCCGCGACGGCCGCGGCCAGGCCGCCGAGCAGGACGGTCCGGACCAGGTTGACCCGGATCATCGTCTGGCGCCGGTCCAGCCGGTCGGCCAGGGCCCCGGCGACCAGCGACATGAGCAGCCATGGGATCCTGGCGGCCACGGTGACGCCGGCGATCAGCAGCGGCGACCGGGTGAGCGTCACGGCCAGCAGGGGCAGGGCGACCTGGAAGACCCCGTCGGCCAGGTTGGCGAAGCCAGAGGCTGCCAGGGCCCTGTGGAAGTTCCGTCCCAGCGTCATGCATGGACCGTAGTCCATTGATTTGGAGTAGTCAATCGATAGAATGTCGTCCATGGGACATCGAGCGCGCCGTGCCGCGACCCCCGAAGAGGCCAAGGCTCTTGCCCACCCGCTGCGGCTGCGCATCCTGCGCCTCTGCATCGACCAGGCGCTCACCAACAAGCAGCTGGCCGAGCGGCTGGGCCGGGACCCGGGCACGGTGCTGCACCATGTCCGCACCCTGGTCGCCACCGGCTTCCTCGTTCCCGACGAGGTCCGCCAGGGCGAGAAGGGCGCGCTCGAGAAGCCGTACCGCTCCACCGGCAAGTCCTGGTCGCTCAGCCTGGACGACGGCCCCGCCGCAGAGACCAGCGCCAGCCAGGCGATGCTGGAGGCGTTCCTGGCCGAGCTGGCCGAGGCCGGTCCCGGCGCCGCCACCGGCTTCAGCCGGCTCGGCCTGACCCTCAACGAGGCGTCGTTGAAGCAGCTCCAGACGACGGTGCAGGCGGTGTTCGACGAGTTCGTGTCCCGGCCGCCCGACCCGGACGGCCAGCCCTACGGCCTGCTGTTCGCCATGCACCGCCGGGCGGACCAGCCGCCGTCCCGTGCCCGAGGGTGAGGAGCCGCTCACCCCGTGACCTTGTCGACCAGGATCAGGGCGTAGTAGGAGAGGGGGAAGGCCATCAGCAGGGAGTCGACCCGGTTGAGCACCCCACCGTAGCCGAGCACGAAGGTGCTGCGGACCTCGGTACGGAACGCCCGCCGGATGAAGCTCTCGGTGAGGTCGGCCCAGACGCTGCCGGTGGCGATCACCGCCACCAGCACGACCACGGCCGCGATCGACCATTCCG
>DATHIG010000684.1:0-4442 GCA_035490035.1 Actinomycetes bacterium | reverse complement strand
CGCGCCGGAGCAGCCGGGGCGCCGACGACAGCCGGGCCGGTGGCGCCTGCTGGGCGGAACCCGAGGCGGTGCAGGAAGCCGCCGGCGCCTTCGGGGGCGGCGACCCGGGCCAGGCCGGCGGCGCGGGCGCCGATGCAGGCGGCGACCAGCAGCCGGGTGCCGACCAGCCGGTCCCGCCAGCCGACCTCCACCACCGGCCCGTCCAGCAGGCCGACCCTTCCGTCCCGCCGTACGGCCACCGCCCCCACCACCCGCTCCCCGTCCACGGCGACCAGCCCCACCTCCCCGGCGGAGGTCAGGTCGGCGGCAGGCCGGCCGTGGGCGTCCGCGACCGACGCCAGCAGGCGCGCGGCCGCCTGCTCGTCGGCCGGGGTGGTGGGACGGATGGTCGGGCCGGGCGGGTCGAGCAGCCCGCCGACGTCGGCCAGCAGCTGGTCGGGGGCGACGGCCAGGTCAGGAAGGTCAGCCGGCCGGGTGACGCCGCTGAGCACCAGCGCGGTCGCCCAGCCGAGCCGGTGGGCGCCATCCAGGTCGGTGTCGGCCCGGTCGCCCACCATCAGGTATGGGCCGGGACCGATGGCCGCGGCGGCCTCCTCGAGCAGCGGCCGCTCCGGCTTGCCGGCGACCTCGGGCCGGACGCCGGTGGACGCCTGCAGCAAGGCCAGGGTCGCGCCGGCCCCCGGCCAGAGCCCCTCCGGCGTCGGCAGGGTCGTGTCCGGGTTGCTGCCCACGAACCTGGCCCCGGCCCGGATGGCCAGCGTCGCGGTCCGGACCCGTTCGTAGGTCAGCTCCGGGTCGAAGCCGACCACCACCACCTCGGCCTCGCGCCAGGCCGAGCCGTCGACCAGCCGGGCCCCGGCCTTCGCCAGCGTCTGCCGCAGCCCTGGGCCGCCCACGACCAGGACCTTGACGCCGTCGAGCTCCTCTCGTCCGCCGAGCAGCCGCACCGCGGCCTGGGCCGAGGTCAGGACCTCGCCGGGGGCCGCCTTGACACCGAGCCGGTTGAGCTTCTCGGCCACCAGGTCGGGGGGCCGGTAGGAGTTGTTGGTGACGAAGGCGACCCGGACGCCCAGCCCGCGCACCCCGTCCAGCGCCGCCGGCGCCGCCGGGATGACCTCGTCACCCAGATAGACGACCCCGTCGAGGTCGAGCACGACCCCACGGAAGCCGCCGGCGAGCGGACGGCCCTCAGGCACGGCGCCGGGACAGCTCGTGGGCATCGACGTCGATCGTGGCCCTCCGGATCAATAGTGCGAAGACCAGCCCGGCTGGCAACCGGTGGCCCCTGCTTGCTACAAACGGAGCCATGACTGACAACCCGACTCCGGCGGCACCATGGTAGCCGCCGCCCCCTTCCGCGGCCTCCGCTTCGATCCCGCCGTCGTCGGTGACCACGCGCTGGTCACCGCTCCGCCCTACGACGTCATCTCGGCGGAGGCGCGCGACGCCTACGAGGCCATGAGCCCCTACAACATGGTCCGGCTGATCCTGGCCAAGCCGGGTCCGGCCGACACCCCCCAGGCCAGCGGTGACCAGACAGTCGACTACCGGCAGGTGGCCGAGCTGCTCGCCGCGTGGCAGGCCGAAGGGGCGCTGCGACGCGACAGCGCTCCATGTCTTTACATCTATGAAGAGATTTATGAGCTCAAGGGCGCGCGCCGGATCCAGCGGGGGGTGCTGGCCAGCGTGACCCTCGACGACACCGGGACCTGGGTGGTGCCCCACGAGCGGACCATGGCGGCACCCGTCGCCGACCGGCTGCGCCTGCTGGAGGCGACCGGCGTGAACCTCTCCCCGGTGTTCGGCGTCTACGCCGGCACCGGAGGGCCGGCCGCCGTGCTCGACGACGTGACCGCCACCCCGCCGACGCTGGCCTGCACCGACGAGACGGGCGTCCAGCATCGGCTCTGGACGGTCGAGGACCCGGGCCGGATCGCCGCCTGGCGAGAGCGGATGAAGGGGCAGCGTGTCCTCATCGCCGACGGTCATCACCGCTACCGGACCTCGCTCGCCTACCGCGACGCCATGCGCGCGGCCCAGGCCGGCGCTCCGCGAGCCGCCAGCTATGGCCCGGGCGGGCCCTGGGACGAGCTGCTCATGTTCCTGGTCGACGCCGACCTGCACGGACCGGCGGTCCTGGCCATCCACCGGCTGCTCGCCGACGTGGACGGCGGGACGATCCTGGCCGGGCTCGAGGGTGACTTCGACGTCAGACCGGCCGGGTCCCCGGCCGGCGCCGAGGAGCTGCTGGGCCGGCTGGAGCAGGATGCCGTGGCGTTCGGACTGTACGCCGGCGGGCGGAGCTGGCTGCTGGTCGCCCACGACCCGGCCGGCCTGGCCGCCGAGGCCGGCCGCGACCGCCGCATGCTCGACGTCGAGGTCCTGCACGGACCGGTCCTGAGCAAGCGCCTGGGCGTGAACGACTTCGAGGGCCGGGTCACCTACGAGAGCGACCTGGCCGCCGCCGTGACCAGGGTCGACGAGGGTGCCGCGGCCAGCCTGATGATCCTGCGCCCCGCCCCGTTCGGGGCCGTGGCCGCGATCGCCGCCGGCGGCGAGACCCTGCCCCAGAAGACCACCTTCTTCTACCCCAAGCCCCGCGACGGCCTGGTGCTGAGGCCACTTGCGTAGCCCAATGCATGACCCTGGCGGGTCAGCCACCGCGGTCCTCGGTCAATGTGAGAGGAGCGGTGTCCCGAACTGTTGCCTGGTTGCGGTTCTCAGGAAGGCTCCTTGCCCCTCTGACCAGGAAGGCTCCATCGCCCTCTGACCAGCAGGTTCACCGCCACGAATATGGAGCGAACAGGTAACTCGGGACACTAGGAGGACGCTGTGAGCGTGCTCGACGCCCTGCCCGATGGGGTCACCGGAATCGACACCTACATGGGGGGCGCGTCGGAGATCACCGCCGGCTTCCTCCTGGCCGGCGGGCGCCCGGCGCTGATCGAGACCGGTCCGGCCAAGGTGGCCGGCGCGATCGCGGCCGGGGTGGCCGAGGCCGGCCTGGACCCGGCCGACCTGGCCTGGATCGTGGTCACCCACATCCACCTCGACCACGCCGGCGGGGTCGGCGACCTGGTCCGGACGTTCCCGAACGCCACCGTCGTCGTCCACCCGGCGGGCGCCAGGCACCTGGTCGACCCCGAGCGGCTGATGGCCAGCTCGGCCCGCGTCTACGGACCCCTGATGGACACCGTCTACGGCGGGCTCACCCCGGTCGAGGCGGCCAGGATCAAGGCGGCCGAGGACGGGGAGCTCCTCGACCTGGGCGGGCGGCGCCTGGAGCTGCTGCACGCCCCCGGCCATGCCAAGCACCATATGGCAGTCTTCGAGCCGGACCTGGGCACGCTGTTCGCCGGCGACGGGGTCGGGGTGCTGCTCCCGTCGACCGGAGTGCTCCGGCCGGCGACGCCGCCACCCGACTTCGACCGCGACCTGGCCGTCGCCAGCCTCCACCGGTTCGCCGAACGCAACCCGGCCCACCTGGTGCTGACCCACTTCGGCCCCATCACGCCCCCGGCCGAGCGCCTGGCCGAAGCCGAGGACAAGCTGCTTCGCTGGTGCGAGACCGCCGAACGGGCCGCCCAGGAGCTCGGCCCAGAGCTCGACCACATCGAAGCCGCCCTCCGCGAGCGGTTCGAGCGGGAGGAAGGCCACCACGCGGCCGACCCCGAGCGGTTCGAGCTCCTCAACAACTACGAATCCAACGCCGCCGGGCTCCTCCGCTGGATCCAGCAGCGCCAACCCCGCCCCACCGGCGACGGGTGAGGCCCCCGGCCGGGGGTTGCTACCGGGGAGGGTCGAGTCGTTCCAGGCGCTCGGCGGCGTCGTGGAAGGCCGGGTCGGCCTGGACCACGCGGCCGAACGCGGCTCTGGCCCGGGCCGGGTCGCCGGCCTGCTCGGCCAGGGCGCCCTCGGCGTAGGCCAGGCGCAGGTGGTGGTCGGCAAGCTCGACCGGCCAGCGCGCGTGCCGGCGGATCAGGGCAACCCCGGCGGCGGGCTGGCCGAGGTCGCCGTAGGCCGAGGCGGCCACCAGCAGCAGCTCGGCTGCGGTATCGGGATCCATGTTGGAGCGGTCGCCACGCTCGAACAGGGCGACCGCCCGTTCCGGCCGGCCAAGGGCGCGCTCGATGTCAGCCAGCATGGCGGCCAGGTCGGACCGTCCCGAGATCCGCTGTGCGGCGGCCAGCTCGGTCCGGGCCGCGCGGTAGTCCCCCGCCTGGTACAAGGCGATCCCGAGCGCCTCCCGCACGCTGGCTGCCCGCGGCGCGGCGCGCTTGGCCGCCCGGGCCGCCCGCACGGCCGCCTCGGGGTCCCCCTCCTCCGACAGCTCCATCACCGCGTCGGCCAGCGCCCTGGCCGCGTCCGCGAATGCAGCGGGTCGCGCCGTCTCGCGCAGCTCGTCGAGCGCCTCCCGCGGCAGCACCTCCCCCACCTCTGGC
>DATHIG010000683.1:0-2360 GCA_035490035.1 Actinomycetes bacterium | reverse complement strand
GCTGCTCCGACTGGAGGTGACCGACCTGGTCACCCTCGACCCCGACCCCTGCCCGTGCGGGCGCACCCTGATACGGGTCAGCACCATCCACGGCCGCAGCGACGACGTCCTCTCGCTTCCCACCCGCGACGGCGGCCGGGTGGCCGTCCACCCCCTACACTTCGCCCTGCTCACCCGCGACCCCCAGGTCCGCGAGTTCCAAGTCATCCAGGACGGCCCGGTCCTACGCATCCTCGTCGTCGCCAGCCAAGCGGCGACAGCCAGCGACGACCCACTGGAGACCCGCCTTGGCCAGGCCGTCGCCCAGCAACTCCTCGGGCTCGGCGTCCACGACCCACAGGTCACCGTCGAGCGCCGCCAGCAGCTCCTCCGCTCAGCCGGCGGCAAGCTCAAGCTCGTGATCGCCGATCCCGCCTCCCGGCCACTCCACACCAACCTCCGCTGAGGGGTCCCCACGTGACTAGTTTGTCCGATAGTTGCGGTGGGAGTGTGCCGGTTCGGTAGGTTCCCGGCGTGGACGTGGACGCCGTGCTGGGCGGGCTGTACGAGCTGATCGCCCCCACCTGACCCAGAAGCAGCGCCGCCTGCTGGCCGGCGCGGCCGCCCGGGCGCTTGAGCATGGCGGAGGCGCGCGCATGGCCAGGGTCAGCGGACTGTCCCGCCCGACGGTGTACGCCGGCGTGCGGGAGCTGGACGACCCGCCCGACCCGGGCGGGCGCATCCGCCGTCCCGGCGGCGGGCCAAAGCGGCTGACAGAGCGTGACCCGGGCCTGCTGCAAGCCTTGGACGAGCTGGTCGACCCTGACACCCGCGGGGACCCGGAAAGCCCCTGCGGTGGACGTGCAAATCGACCCGCCAGCTCGCCGACGCCCTTGCCGGGCAAGGGTTCCAGGTCTCCGACGACACCGTCGGGCGGCTGCTCAAGCAGCAGCGCTACACGCTGCAGCGCACCCTCAAGACCGAGGAGGGCGCCCAGCATCCCGACCGGGAGCGCAGTTCCGGTATGCCAACGAGCAGGCCAGGCAGCATCTCGCCGCCGGCCAGCCGGTCGTGAGCGTGGACACCAAGAAGGAGCTGGTCGGCCGCTACGCCAATGGGGGCGCCGAGTGGCGGCCGGCAGGTGAGCCCGAGCGGGTGGGGTGCACGACTTCCCCGACCAGGAGCTCGGCAAGGCGATCCCTTACGGGGTGTACGACCTGGGCGCCAACGCTGGCTGGGCCTGGGTCGGCACCGACCACGACACCGCTGCCTTCGCGGTGGCGACGCTGCGGCGCTGGTGGCAGCAGGCCGGGCAGATGCTGTACCCCACCGCGACCCGGCTGCTGGTCACCGCGGATGCGGGCGGGTCCAACGGGTATCGGATCCGCGCGTGGAAGACCGAGCTGGCCCAGTTCGCGGCCGAGACCGGCCTTGCGGTGACGGTGTGCCACTTCCCCCCGGGCACCTCCAAGTGGAACAAGATCGAGCATCGGCTCTTCAGCCACATCTCGATGAACTGGCGGGGGCGGCCGCTGGTCTCCCACGAGGTGATCGTCGAGCTGATCGCAGCGACCACGACCCTGTCGGGTGCGCAAACTCGGAGGGGTCCGTTGAGCTGCCGTTTCAGGGGACGCGTGCTCGGTATGGTTGCGCCTCTGCCGCCGCGACTTGGAGGCCATCCGGGTGCTCTCAAGGATCGCCTACCTCACGCTGTGCCGCTCGATCCAGCTGCTCGCACTCCTAGCCCGCGGCGATGCCGCCAAGGACCTGGAACTCCTGGTGCTACGCCACCAGCTCAGCGTCCTGCGCCGCCAGGTCCCACCGCCCAGGCTCGAGCCCGCCGACCGTGCCCTGCTGGCTGCGATCAGCCGGGTGCTGCCCCGATCGCGCTGGTCCTGCTTCCTTGTCAAGCCGGAGACGCGGCTGCGCTGGCACCGTCGCCTGGTCGCCGGCGCCTAGACCTATCCTCGCGGACCACGGCGACCGCCGCTGGATGAGGACCTGCAGGCGCTGATCGTGCATCTGGCCAGGGGAATCCGCGCTCGGGCTACCAGCCGATCCAAGGCGAGCTGCTTCGGATGGGCGTGCAGGTCTCGGCAACCGCCATCCGCACCACGCTGCGCCGCCACCGGCTCGATCCGGCGCCGCGGCCGACAGCCACCTCGTGGCGGGCATTCCTGCGCCAGCAAGCCGCCGGGATCGGCGCCTGCGACCTGCTTCACCGTCGACACCATCTGGCTGCGGCGGCTGTAGGTGCTGTTCATCATTGAGCTGGGCACCCGCCGGGTGCACCTGGCCGGGGTGACCGCCAACCCCAACGGCGGCTGGGTCGCCCAGCAGGCCCGCAACCTCATGCTCGTGCTGGGCGACCAGGGGCGACA
>DATHIG010000682.1:0-2070 GCA_035490035.1 Actinomycetes bacterium | reverse complement strand
TACCGCCGGGACCCGCATCGCGGTGGCCATGACATCCGGCGCCTTGCTGCCAACCAGTAGAGGTCGGGAGAACTGCTGGCTCAACGGTCAATGGTCAATGAACCAGATGGAATGAGACGGGCCGCAGCAGCTGGTGGTTGTTGCCGGCCCGGTGGGTCTGCCCCGCGAATTCCAGGCTGAGCGCCGCGGGGCGATCTGCAGCGAGGACGCCCCCGCTGGCGGCACGCCGCGAGATCCTGGCACGACACTCGCACGTCATGCGCAACTGTGCACTGGGTCGGCCTGCCCTCCTTCGCCCGTGAACCCAGTCCTCCGAAGATTCTGTCCTCTCCCCCATCTTGCGCATATAGCGCATAATACCTATTACGCGCCATCAGCGCGCGCCGCCACGGAGGGGTATGCATGCCTGGCACTGGATCACCTGACGCGGTTGGTCGCACATTGGAGACGATTGCCGCCGCCGTGCAGCCGCCGGCTGTACCACACACCGGCTACAGGCTCTGCGTCCCGATCCTGAGTCCGACGAGCGGCTGGTTGCTCAGTTCCTCCTCGGCTACGGCGACCGTACGCGCGCCGCCTACCTGGCCGATCTTCGCGACTTCCACGCCTGGTGCGCCAGGATCGGTATCGGGCTGTTCGCTGTGCGCCGCGGCCATATCGAGGCCTACACCCGCGAGCTGGAGCAAGCCGGTCGAAGTCGCGCCACTGTTGCCCGGCGTCTGGCCACCCTGGCCGGCTGCTACCGCGAGGCGGTCCAGGAGGGAGCACTCCCCCCCTCCCCCGCCACCCACATTGGCCGCCCCCGGTGGCGCGTGATTCGGAGACGCTTGGGCTTGACCGCGAGGAGGCGGTCCGGTTCCTGGCCGCAGCCCAGGCCGCCTAATAAGTCCTGGAGTAGTTGATGGAAGGGACATCCCCCTGATGTGGTGAACGGGCTTGGTGTCCCAACCACACAGGAGGGTGTCCATGGGCAGCGCAGCCGTTGACGGGTTGCGGCCAGCCCGTCGAGAATTGCCGGGGAGTCGCGATGGGTCACCGGTACCGCATCCGTGAGATTGCCCTGCAGGCCGGCTTGAGCGAGGCCACGGTCGACCGCGTCCTCAACCGGCGGGGCGGCGTGCGTGCCAGCACGGAGCGTGAGGTGCACCAGGCAATCGCGGACCTCGACCGACAGTACACGCAACTGCGGCTCGGCGGCCGCACCTTCATGGTCGACGTCGTCATGCAGACTCCTGAACGATTCTCCTCCGCCGTGCGTGCCGCCCTGGAGGCGGAGCTCCCGCTGCTACGGCCCGCCGTCATCCGCTGCCGGTTCCATTTCCGTGAGACCGGGCCGATCGACCACCTGGTCGCGACCCTGGACCGCATCGTCCACCGCGGGTCCCATGGCGTCATCCTCAAAGCTCCCGATGTCCCCGAGGTCACCACGGCCGTCGGGCGGCTGGTGGACGCGAACATTCCTGTGGTGACCCTCGTGACCGACCTGCCAACCAGTGCGCGGGTGGCGTACGTCGGGATGGACAACCGCGCTGCCGGCGCCACCGCCGCCTACCTCATCGTGCAGTGGCTGGGCCAGGAGCCAGGGAAGGTGCTGATCACCCTTAGCAGCGGGTCCTTCCGGGGGGAGGAGGAACGCGAGATCGGGTTTCGCAGCGCGATGCGCAGGATGAACCTGGACTGGTCCCTTGTCGACATCACCGAGGGCGATGGCCTCGACGAGACCCTGCGAGAACTCGTGCTCGACACCCTCGAGCGCGATCCCGAGATCAAGGCGGTCTATTCCATCGGCGGTGGAAACCTCGCCACGGTGGAGGCGTTCGACAAACTGCATCGCGCCTGCGCGGTGTTCATCGCCCACGATCTGGACAAGGACAATCGATTCCTTCTGTCCAAAGGTCGCCTGTCGGCGGTGCTCCATCATGACCTCAACCAGGACATGCGTCGCGCCTGCCATCTCATCATGCAGGTGCATCACGCCCTCCCAGGAGCCGTCCGGCCGATGCCCTCAAGCATCCAGGTGATCACGCCATACAACGTGCCGACCCTGAACTCGTACGACTCCTGAACCCC
>DATHIG010000681.1:0-4936 GCA_035490035.1 Actinomycetes bacterium | reverse complement strand
GTGGACCCGACGCAGGGTTCAGACCGTCACGACCTGGGTCGTCGTGGTGGCGTGGGTGGTGTTCTATGCCGTCGCTCTCGCGACTGCCGACCCGCTACCCCCGCTGGAGGCCGCCGTGGTGCAACTGGTCGTCCCGGCGCTGCTGTGGGTGGTCGCCGCACGGCTCGTGGTGCGCCACTGGTGGTCGGGGCCTGGGTCCCGGATGTCCGGGATGGACCTGCCGGGGCGGTTGCTCGCGGTCGCGGTGGCGGCGCTCCCCGAACGCCGACGCGAGTGGGGTAGGGCGATGCTCGCCGAGCTGGCCGAGGTCCAGGGACGGTCGGCCCGGTGGCGGTTCGCGGCCTGGTTCTGGCTGGCGAACCGCACCGACGGGATTGAGCCCCCGCTCCCGCTCGTGCTCTTGCTCGCACTTGTGCTCGTGTCCGCACCGGTCGCCGTCTTCTTCGTCCCGGCGTTCGCGGCGGGGCGGGCCGGCCGGTCGTTCCGCTCGGGCCTGCAGGCCGCCGTCTGGACCGTGACCGCCATGATCCCGCTCACCTACGCCGTCTGGCTGCCCGAGGGGCTGCGTCGTCACGCGATCGACGGCAGGCTGCTGGTCGACGGCGAGGTGGTGGCCCCCGTCGGCGTGAACCTGGCCGATGCCTTGGTCTTCTGCCTCGGCATCTTTCCCGTGCTCGGCCTCACCCTCGCGGTGGTCGGCGCCGGTCTCGGCGCGCGGACCACCCATCGCGCCGTCCCCAACGATCCGTCCTAGGTCAGGGCCGAGGGTGAACCCGCCGATGCCGAGCAGCAGGGCGACCAGGACGGCGGCCGCGCCCAGCAGCCGGCGCGACAGGCGGCGCCGGCGGGGCAACCCCGCGAGGAGGATCCGGCCGGCTGGCGGAGCGGCGGCCGATCAGGACCCGCAACAGCCCACCGTGCCGAGCAGGTCGGCCAGGCGGCGTAGACCGCGGAACGTCCGCGCCTTGACCGTCCCCAGCGGCAGCCCGAGCCGGCCGGCGATCTCGCTCTGGGAGAGCTGGCCGAAATAGGCGAGGGTGAGGACCTCGCGCTGCTCGCTGGGCAGGCGCTCCAGGGCACCCCGTACCTCGACGGCGCGGGCGTAGCGCTCGGCCAGCTCCCGGCCGTCGTCCCCGGCGATCTCGCGCAGCTCCTCGATCGGCACAACATTCGCATGCCTGCGGCGGAGCTGGTCGATGGCCCGCTTGCGGGCGATCCCGAGCACCCACGCCTCAAGGCTGCGAGTGGGATCGTAGCGGTCCCGGTTCCGCCATACCTCGTAGAACACGCGCTGCAGCACATCCTCGGCCTCGTCGCGGGCCACGAAGCGGCGCAGGTAGCCGAGCACCATGGGGCCGAGGGCCGAGTAGCACTCGGTGATCGCACCCTCCTCGCCGGCGGCGAGTCGAGCCCCGAGGTCCGAGGTGGCGCCCTGCTCCACTCGTTTCCTACCTTCGCTTGTGCTGCAGATGGTTTCGTCAGTGTCGACCGATCGCCTCCAGATGCTCGGCGATGGCCCGCACCAAACGGCGGTCGCCGGTCACGAACCCCGTGAACATGCGCGAGGGGTCGCCGACGCCGACCAGGCCGAACCGCTCGGGCGGAGAGGTCTCGAAGCCGACGAACGCGATCGGCTCGGGCAGCTCGGTGATCAGGAACCACTGGTTCTGGAGGGCGGCCTGGTCCTCGGGGAGCCGCACCCAGCGCAGGCCAGGCAGGTCCGCCGGCTCGCCGGTGCCGAAGCCGATCACCCGCACGCCGGCCGCGACCAGCCGGCGGTAGGTGCCGGCCTCGCCGTCGAGCTTCTCGGCCCGCTGGAAGCCGACCAGCAGGGTGGTGTCGACCCCGGGAACGGCGGCCTCGATCTGGCGGGTGGCGGCCAGCATGTCGCGGGCCTGGTACAGGAGCCGGGTGCCGGTGAGCGGCTCGCCCCCCAGCTCCCGCTCGGCGCGGCGAAGCAGGTCGACCACGGCCGCGCGCCTGCTCGCCTCGCTGTCGCCGTCCCCAAGACGGTGCCAGTCCACGCCACCCACCTCGATCGCCCTGCCGACGGCGCCATGATGGCCCGCGACCGCCGGAGCGTGCGAACCCGGGCGGCCGGGTCGGCGGCTTGGGGCGTTACGCACCGTCGCCGGAAGGGCGAGAATGGTCGGAGATCGCCACATGCAAGGTAGGTGACATGCTCCGAGGCGCGCGACGCGCCATCCTGGCCCCGCCGGCCCCGGTCCTGCTCGTCCTGGCCCTGCTCGTCCTGGCCCTGCTCGTCCTGGTCCTGCTGGTCGGCCTGGCGGGTCCGGCGGCGGCCGGGCCGTGGGTGGACCGGACGGCCGGCAACCTGCGCGGCGACCCGCTGTATGTCCACCCGGCGGCCAGGCCGACCCTCTCGCAGCCCGAGGCCGAGCGGATCCGTGCCCGGATCGCCCTCGCCGGCACGCCGGTGTACGTCGCCATCCTCCCCGCCCAGGCGCTGACCGAGGCCAGCGGCGATGCCAACCGCCTGGCCGCCCTGGTGGCCGCCTCGGTCGGCGGACCCGGCACCTACCTGGTGGTGGCCGGCGGCGACGAGGGGGCCGGCAGCAACACCCTTGGCCGGGGGCAGGCGGCCGGGCTGGCGAGGGCGGCCTTCCAGCGCCACCCGGACCTGGCCGCGGCGACGCTGGACTTCGTCGGCCGGGTCGACGCGGCCGCCGGGCGGCCGACGGCCACCGCGCCCCCCGATGCGCCGCCACCCGCCACCGACGGCCCGACCAGCGACGCCGCGCTACGGGTGGTCCTTGCCATCGCCGGCCTTGTCGCCCTGGCCGCCCTGGTCCGTCTGGTGTTGCGGGACCGGTCGGCGCGGCAGACCGTCCGCAGCGGCCACGCCTTCTCCGAGGCGCGGGCCGTCTCCCAGGAAGACCTCCGATCCCTGGCCGACGACCTCCGCAACCTCGACGTCGACCTGCAGGCCGAGGAGGGGAACAACCCGCGGGCGGTCAACCAGCTCACCCGGGCCTACGAGCAGCTGGAACGGGCCGACGAGGCGTTCGAGCGGGCCAGCTCCCCGACCGACCTGGCCCAGGTGAGCAGTGCGCTTGAGACAGGCCGGTTCGCGATGACCGCGGCCAGGGCCCTGTTCGAGCGGCGCGACCCACCAAGGCGGCGGCCGCCCTGCTTCTTCGACACCAGGCACGGACCGTCGGTCGACGACGTCGGCTGGGAGCCGGAGCGCGGCCCGCCCCGGCCGGTGCCGGCCTGCTCGGCGTGCATGCAGCAGATCGCGACCGGCGGGCGGCCGCGGCCACGCCGGGTCCGCACCGGCCTGCGCCGGGTGCCCTTCTACGAGGCGCCGCCCCACTTCGAGTCCTGGTTCGGCGGGTACTTCGGCGGCGCGGCGGCCGACCTGGTCGCCGGGTTCCCCCTTGGCAGAGCTCTGGACGACGGCTTCGCGGGCGGCCTCAACACGTCCGGCGGCGGCTACGGCTACCTGCCGGTTTCCTACGCCGAGACGGGCGTACTCGACAGTGGTGGTGGTATCACGGGAGAGCGGGAGTCGGACAGCGGCACGATCACGATCCAGGAGGATCCCGATGAGGACCAATCGGCCGGCGTACGGTAGCCGGCCAGCAACCGACCGTCACCGGCAGGGCCGGTGGGCCCGGCGCGCCACCCGGCTGGCCGTCACCACCCTGGCCGCGCTGGTGCTGCTCGGGCTGGTCGCCGGCCCGGCGGCCGCGGCCACGGTCGAGCAGGTGGCCGCCGCGCTCCAGAAGAACCCGGTCTACTGGGAGTCGGGCGCCGAGGACATCTCCGCCCAGCGGCTGAGGCGGCAGGTGGCCGAGGCCGACCCCCCCATCTTCATCGCGATCCTGCCCGACACCGCCCTCCAGGACTACGGCAGCATCTTCGGCCTGGCCAAGGAAATCGTCATGCGGGTGGGCCGGGACGGCACCTACATGGTGATCAGCGGCACCAGATGGTACGCGGGCGGCGTCCGCACCCTGCCCGCGGGCCGCGCGAACACGCTGGCCGAGCAGGCGTTCCAGAACCACGCCGACGACCCGCAGGCGGCGCTCCTGCAGTGGGTCGACGAGGTGGCGGCCGAAGCCAAGACGGCCAGCGCGGCGGCCGGCCAGGACGATACGGCCGCCGCCGGCCAGTCCGGCGGCGACACCGGCGGCGGTGGCGGCGGTGGCGGGGTGCTCGCCGGGGTCGCGGTGGTGGCGCTGCTGGTCGGCGGGGGCGCGCTGATCCTCGGGAGCAGGCGGCGACGACGCCGCGAGGCCGAGCGCCAGCGCGAGCTGGCCGAGGTCAAGACGGTCGCCCAGGAGGACCTGGTCGCGCTGGGCGAGGACATCCGCGCCCTCGACCTGGACACCAGCATGCCCGACGCCGACCCGGAGGCGGTCCGCCACTACACGGAGGCGGTCGACCACTACCAGCGGGCGGCGACCATCTTCGACGGGGCCAAGCGGACCGAGGACCTGGCCCCGATGAGCGCGGCCCTGGAGGCCGGGCGGTTCTCGATGGCTTCCACCAAGGCGATCCTGGAGGGACGGCCGCCGCCAGAGCACCGGCCGCCGTGCTTCTTCGATCCGCGCCACGGCCCCTCGGTCGAGGACGTCGAGTGGGCGCCCCCTGACGGCGCGCCGCGGATGGTGCCGGCCTGCGCCGCCGACGCCCAGCGGATCCGCGACGGCCTGGAGCCGGAGTCGCGCCAGGTGCTGGCCGGGGCCGGGGGCCGGATGACCCCCTACTGGAACGCGCCCGGCTACTACGGGCCATGGGCCGGCGGCTACTTCGGCGGCTTCCCCATGGGCGGCCTGTTCACCGGCCTGTTGCTCGGCAGCTTCCTCGGCGGGGGCTGGGGCGGCTACCCGGTCTACGCCGGCGGCGGGGACGGCGGCGGTGGAGAAGGCGACGCCGGTGGCAGCGACGCCGGTGGCAGCGACGCCGG
>DATHIG010000680.1:0-2196 GCA_035490035.1 Actinomycetes bacterium | reverse complement strand
TTGGTGGGCTGCGGGTTTGGCCGCCCTTGATGCAGGCCCCGCCTCGGGTGGGCCGGCACCTGGCCTTGCTGGCTGGCACCTCAGGTAGTGGCCAGCGCCCAGGTGCCGTGTTGGCGGGTGAGGCCACGGCCGATCCGGTAGGCCGAGATCTGTACCACCAGGTAGAGCGCGGTGAGCTAGCCGGAGTTTCCGGCTTTCGTGACTGGCCAGCGCGGTATGCGTTGTGGTGCTTGGCTTTCAGGCTCGGGTGGTGTAGTACCCACATATGCCGTCGATCGTGGGGAAGCGTCGTGGGAAGCACACCTACTACTACCTGGTGGAGTCCGCACGGGTCGATGGTGAGCCGCGGATCGTGTCGCAGCAGTACCTAGGCACCGCCCAGGAGGTGCTGGCGCGGCTGTCGGGCACGGCGACGGGTGCGCCGGTCCGCAGCCAGCACAAGCGGTTCGGGGACCTGGCCGCGGTGTGGTCGGTGCTGGAGCGGTTGGACGTGGCCGGGGCCGTCGATGCGGTCGTGCGGCGCCGTTCCCACGCGGGCGCGTCGCTGGGCGCCTACCTTGCGTTGGCGACCGCCAACCGGGTGGTGGCGCCGTGCTCGAAGCTGGGCTTCGCCGACTGGTGGGCCACCACGGCCGGGCCGCGTTGGGTGAGGCTTCCGCAGGCGGCGCTGGACCATCGACGGTTCTGGGAGGCGATGGACCGGCTGTCCGAGGGCGACCTGCGCGTGATCGAGACCGAGCTGGGGCGGCGCATGGTCAGCGCCTATGGGCTGGATCTTTCGGGGCTGGTGCTGGACATGACCAACTTCGCCACCTTCATCGACACCGGCAACGACCGCGCGCCGATCGCCCAGCGGGGGCGGGCCAAGCAAAAGCGCACCGACCTGCGCCTGGTCGGGTTGGGCCTGGTGGTGACCCGCGACGGCGGCGTCCCGGTCATCTCCCACACCTACGCCGGCGACCGGCCAGATGTCACCCAGTTCACGACCATCGTCGACGAGCTGTTGGCCCGCTACCAGGACCTGACCGAGCACGTCGAGTCGCTGACCATGGTCTACGACGCCGGACAGAACTCGCGCGACAACCACACCCGCATCGAGCAGGCAGGTGTGGGGTTCGTCGGGTCGCTGTCGCCCAGCGACCACCCCGACCTGCTGGCGATCCCCACGGCCCGCTACACCGCGGTCGACGCCGACCGCTACCCCGGCCTGAGCTGCGTTGACACCATGGTGACCGCGCTGGGGGTGACCCGCCGTGCGGTCCTGACCCACTCGCCGACCCTGCATCAGGCCCAGTCGCGAGGGTTGGACCAGACCCTGGCCAAGGCCCGCCACCGCCTGGCCGAGCTGCAGGCCCGCCTGGCACGGGGGAACACCCGCCGCGACCGCAAGGCCGTGGAGACCCAGATCACCACGATCCTTGGGCCCCGCTGGGTCGCCGAGGTCATCACCGCCACCCTCACCGGGGATGCCCCAGCCACCCTGCGCCTGTCGTGGCGCACCGACCAGGCCGCCCGCCGCCGCCTGGAACACCGCATCTTCGGCAAGCGGATCCTGTTCACCAACCGCGACACCTGGCCGGTCGCCGACGTCGTGGCCGCCTACCGTTCCCAGTCCGAGGTGGAAGCCGGGTTCCGCCAGCTCAAGGACCCGCAGGTGGTGTCGTTTAGCCCCATGCACCACTGGACCGACCAGAAGATCCGGGTCCACGTCTTCTACTGCGTCCTGGCCCTGGCCGTCGCCCATCTGCTGCGCCGCCACGCCGACCAGGCCGGCCTGCGCCTGTCGGTGCGCGAACTGCTGGCCGAGCTCGCCGGCATCCAGGAAACCGTCCTGCTCTACCACGACGGCGGCAAAGGCCGTCCCCGCGCCAGGCGCATCCTCACCGACCGCACCCCCACCCAGCAGGCTCTCTACGACCTGTTCGCTCTCGACCGCTACGCCCCGACCCACTGACCTGGAAGAACACGCACATGGGTAATACATACAGCCCGCCAGAAAAGCCCGCCTGAACAGCGGAAACGCCACTCAACAGCGACCAAAGCCGGAAACTCGAGCTAGGGCTTGGGCTTGGCGGTCGGGCCGCGCCAGGGGAACTCGATGGTGTGGTTCCAGCAGTTGGGGCCCGGGTTGTACTGGGACAGCGGTTCGCCGCACTGGGAGCAGACGCGGCCGAGCGGGAAGCTCTTCTGGCCGCT
>DATHIG010000679.1:0-3784 GCA_035490035.1 Actinomycetes bacterium | reverse complement strand
CAAGACCTGACGCCGGCCTCGCCGACGGTTCAGCCGCCGCTGCTGGTGCTCTCCCAGCCCGAGTTCGACCAGGCCGTCCGCCAGGCACTGCGAGACCTGCGCCGACCTGACCTGCTGGGGCGCAACCCGCTGCTGCGGACCCGACTGGTACGTGACCGCACCGGAGACGAGGAGCCGAGCGCGGCGGTGCTGGAGGCGCTGGTGTGTGCGGCGGTGGCGACCCTGGGCGAGCATCCTCG
The DNA here is from genome assembly GCA_035490035.1 of Actinomycetes bacterium. Classification (GTDB taxonomy): domain Bacteria; phylum Actinomycetota; class CALGFH01; order CALGFH01; family CALGFH01; genus CALGFH01. The sequence continues at coordinate 3,545 of DATHIG010000679.1, read as the reverse complement.
GGACGACAAGCTGTTGCGGGCCGTCGAGCGGACCTATGTGCGTCCGGCCGCCACCCAGGAGCGGGCCGCCGCGGCGCTGGGGCTGCCGTTCAGCACCTACCGCCGCCACCTCACCCAGGGCGTGGACCGCGTGGTGGCCTGGCTTTGGGACCAGGAGGTCTACGGCAGCGGCGAGCACCGCTGAGCACAACTGAGCAGCTTCTGGTCTGGAGACCGAGCATCGTCTGGGGGCAGCCTGCTCGCAACCGAGGAGGTGGCGGCGATGAACCGGCAGATTGGAGACCGCGCGGTAGTGCTCGGCGCAAGCATGGCAGGTCTGCTGGCCGCCCGGGTGCTCGCCGACGCCTACGGGCAGGTGACGGTGATCGACCGGGACGAGCTGTCCGAGACACCGATGCACCGGCGTGGCGTCCCGCACGGGCGCCACATCCATGGGCTGCTGGCCCGCGGGCAGCAAGCCCTGGAGGAGCTGTTCCCCGGGCTCACGGCCGAGCTGGTCGCCCACGGGGTGCCGACCGGGGACATGCTCGCCGACACGCGCTTGTATATGAGCGGCCACCGGCTCCGGCAGGCGCACACCGGACTGGTCGTGTTGTGTGCCAGCCGACCGGTTCTTGAGGGCCACGTGCGTGCCAGGGTGCGGGCGCTCCCCAACCTGAGCTTCCTCGACCGCTGCGACATCGTCGGGCTGGCCGCGACACCCGATGGTGGCCGCGTCGCCGGCGTGCGGGTGCTCCGCCGGGCTGACGGCAGCGCCGAGCAGGTGCTCGGTGCCGACCTGGTGGTCGACGCCACCGGCCGTGGCTCACGCACCCCGGTGTGGCTGGAAGCACTCGGGTACGGGCGGCCGCAGGAGGACCAGGTGCGGATCGGGCTGGGCTATGCGACTCGGACCTACCGGCTGCCACCCGATGCCCTCGGCGGCGACCTGGCGGTCCTGCAGGCCGCGACCCCCCGGCATCCACGGACCGGGGCGCTCCAGATGCTCGAAGGCGACCGGTGGATGTTGACGCTCGGCGGCATCCTGGGTGACCACCCACCCACCGACCCCGACGGCTTCCTGGACTTCGCCCGTTCCCTCCAGTTCCTGGACATCTACCGGACGATCCGCGACGCCGAGCCGCTGGACGACCCGGTCCCCTTCCGCTTCCCGGCCAGCGTCCGGCACCGCTACGAACGGCTGGACCGCTACCCAGACGGCCTGCTGGTGATGGGCGACGCGGTAGCCAGCTTCAACCCGATCTACGGCCAGGGCATGAGCGTGGCCGCGCTGGAGGCACTCACCCTGCGCCGCCACCTGGAGCGCGGCGCCGCGCCGCAACCGCGCCGCTTCTTCCGCGACCTCCCCCGCGTGGTGGATGTGCCGTGGGACATCGCGGCCGGTGGCGACCTCATCTTCCCGGGCGTCAAGGGACGTCGCACCCTGAAGTCCCGGCTGGTCAACGCCTACATCGCCCGGCTCCACGCCGCCGCCGCCCACGATGCCAGCCTCGCCAGCGCCTTCGTCCGGGTCGCCGGCCTGGTCGCACCTCCCCAGACGCTCCTGCGTCCCAGCATCGCCGTTCGCGTGCTGCGGGGAAGCCTGCATCTGGCGGCGGGCACCCGTGGTCGCCTCCACCATCGGGATGCCGCCAGGGCAGCTCCGACGCTGGCGGACAGTGGGGACGTGAGCCCCTGAGCCCGCTCTGCAGTCCTGCAGATCTTGTCCGGCGGAAGCTGAAGGTCCTGCTTCCGAGTCATCGGCTTAGGGCCACAGGTCCCGCTGCGGCCGGCGTAGGCCGGTGGCGTGGACGACATCGTTGCCCTCATGGCAGCTTTCTCCGAACAGTGATCCCGGCGGCACTGGCCTTCTTCGTCGCACGGGCACGGCCAGCAGGGGTCCTCCGGCTCCAGGAACACGCGCAGCCAGACCGGGGCCTGCTGTCGGTGGCCCCCGGTATCCTCGGCAGCCTGGTCGCCGACCTGCGCGGCCGCGGCGTGGAGCCGGCCGTGGTCGGCCGGGTGCTCGCCGGCCGGCCGGGCGCATCGGCGTGCGGCGGCTGCCGCCCCCGCGATGAGCGCCCGGCTCCCCTCACCACAAGGAGTCTCGCATGGACAAGCTCCAGCAGCAGGTGCAGCAGGCGATCGACCAGCTGGTCGAGTCCGGGACCGAGCGGGGCGTCCAGGTCGCCGTCTACCGGGACGGCGAGCAGGTGGTCGACGCCGTGGCCGGGGTCGCCGACCCGGCCAGCGGCCGCCCGGTCGACGCCGGCACCGTCTTCTACAACTTCTCGATCGTCAAGGGCGCGACCGCCACCGTGGCCCACGTCCTGGCCGAGCGCGGCCTGTTCGGCTACGACACCCCGGTGGCCGAGCTGTGGCCCGAGTTCGCCGCCCATGGCAAGCAGGCCGTCACCGTGCGCCAGGTCCTCGACCACACCGCCGGGGTGCCGGGCGTCGCGCTGGACACAAGCGTCGAGGACTTGTGCGACTGGGACAAGATGTGCGCCGCCATCGCCGACGCGGAGCTGTGGTGGGAGCCCGGTACCAAGGTCGGCTACCACGCCTACACCTTCGGCTACATCGTCGGGGAGCTCGCCCGCCGCGCCACCGGCAAGCCGATCTCGCAGGTCCTTCGGGAGGAGGTCGCCGGGCCGCTGGGCGTGGCCGACGAGCTGTGGTTTGGCATGCCGGCGTCCGAGCACCATCGGCTGGCCCGGCTGGAGGACGAGCCCGGCGCCGCCGAGATGGCCGCCCAGATGATGGCGTCCATGCCGCCCGACCTGCCGATGTTCAGGTCCGCGCCGCCGGAGCTGTTCCCCAACGCCGAATTCGGCAATCGGGCAGACGTCCTGGCCGCCGACATCCCCGCCGGCGGCAAGACCTCCGCCCGGGCCATCGCCCGCATGTACGCCGCCCTGCTCGGCGAGGTGGACGGCGTCCGGCTGGTCCCGCCCGAGCGGCTGGCCGAGGCGACCGCGGTCTCCTCCAGTGGCATCGACGAGGTGTTCGGTATGCCGACCACCTGGGGGCTGGGGTACAGCATCGGCGGTCCCGGCGGCGACGCCCAGGACAGCCCGACGGTGTTCGGCCTCGGCGGCGTCGGTGGGAGCTTCGCCTGCGGTGACACCGCCAGCGGGCTCGCCTGGGCGGTGACCAAGAACCGGGTCAGCAGCGACTTCAGCACCGCCAACCAGCTCGGCCAGCTCATCACCGGGGCGGGGTGAGCGCCGGGTCCAGGCCGGAGCACTGGCCGTGGACGCTGCCTGGACTGTTGGTGGTGGAGATGATGGGACTCGAACCCACGACCCCCTGCTTGCAAAGCAGGTGCTCTTCCAGCTGAGCTACATCCCCGTAGAAAATGCGTTCTGACCTGCGCTGACACTCTCTGTCCACCTCGTGGGAAGTCTAGCACTGGGGTCTTGTACGCCTGGCTGGAGGACGAGAGCATCCCGATGGCGTCCCGGTTCGAAGCCGCCGCCCAGCGTCAGGGAGTCCAACAGCAACAGATGCTCGACCTGCTGGGCATGCGCTCGCAGGATCGCTAGCGACGACGACGGAGCGGT
>DATHIG010000678.1:0-3863 GCA_035490035.1 Actinomycetes bacterium | reverse complement strand
CCGAGGTCCACGAGCGCGGCGCCGCCATCTCCACCCTGTTCCCGGCGGCCGTGCACCTGTACCGGCGCTCCGGCTACGAGTACGCCGGCACCTGGACGCTGTACCAGGCGGCGGCCAGGCATCTGCCGGTGGGCTGGCCGGACGGGTTCCGGGCGCTGCCGATCCCGGCCGACGACCCGGCGCCCCTGCAGGAACGCTTCGCCCTGGTCGCCAGCCGCCGCAACGGCCAGGTCGACCGGGACGCCGACTGGTGGCGCCACTTCCTGCTCGGCGACCGGGGCGGAAGTCCGCCCCAGGTCTTCCTGATCGACGGTCCGGACGGTCCCGACGGCTGGGCGATCCTGGCCGTCAGCACCGACGTCTCGGCCGACGACGTGCGCACGGGCGTCCAGGTGGTCGACTGGGGAGCGGCCAGCGAGGCCGGCTGGCGGTCGCTGCTGACCCTGGCCGGCGGCTTCTCGTCGCTGGAGGCCAACGTGCTCTGGAAGGGGCCCGACCCGGAGCCGCTGGCCCTGCTCCTGCGCGAGCAGGACCTGCGCCAGCTGCGCCAGTACCGCTGGATGGCCAGGGTGGTCGACGTCCCGGGTGCGTTCGCGGCCCGCGGCTACCCCTCGGGCCTGCGCGGCCGCATCACCATCGGGGTCAGCGACGACGCCTGCCCGTGGGTCGACGGCACCTGGACGATCGAGGTGGACGGCGGGGAGGGCAAGGCGGTCCGGGTCGGCGACGACGCCGCCCTGGCCACCAGCGCGGCCGGGCTGGCCGCCCTGTTCGCCGGCTACCACGACCCCCGCGACCTGGCCGAGCTGGGCGTCGTACGCGGCCTGGACCAGGCCGGCGTCCAGTTCCTCCAGGCCATGAACGCCGGCTCCAAGCCCTGGAGTCCCGACTATTACTGACGGTGGCCCAGCCGGTGGGGAGTACCGACGGATCGATGCTGGAGTCCCGACCATGACTGACGGTGGCCCAGCCGGTGGGGAGTACCGACGGATCGACGCTGGAGTCCCGACCATGACTGACAAGAGCCCAGGCGGGACGGGGTACCGCCGGATCGACGCCTCGGAGCATCTGGCGATTGCGCAGCTGATGGTGGTCGGATTGATGGTGGGGGCGAAGGTCGACGAGTACGTGGAGCGGACCAGCCCCGAGGAGTTCAGGGTGCTGGAGGTCGACGGCGAGATCACCAGCCTGCTCCGCCTGGACCGGCTGGCGCAGTGGTGGCTGGGCCGGGCCGTGCCGTCGGCCCAGGTGCTGCAGCTGGCCACCCCGCCGCAGCACCGCGGGGCCGGGCACGGCGGCCGGCTGCTGGCGGGCCTGCTGGCCGAGCTCCACTCCGACCGTGTGCCGTTGGCCACCCTGACGCCGAGCACCTTCTCGTTCTACCGCGGGGCCGGCTTCGAGCTCGCCGGGACCTGGACCATGTACGAGGCGAGCGCCGAGCACCTGCCCAAGAGCACCATCCCGTACCGGGCCAGGCCGGCGTCCCTCGACGACCCGTCCGAGCTGGCCGCCGTCTACCGGCTGGTCGCCCCCTCCCGCCACGGCGCCCTCGACCGCGGCGAGCGGTTCTGGCGGCAGCTGGCCCGGCGCAGCAAGGACAAGACCACGGCCGCCTTCGTGCTCGACGGCCCGGAAGGACCGGCCGGCTGGGCCGTCGCCAACCTCGAGTTCCGGCCGGACCCGGCGCCCTTCCAGACCCGCGTGGAGATCGCCGACTGGGGCTGCCTGCCGGGCGCCGACGCGGCCCTGTTCGCGCTGTTCGCCGGCTACGCCTCCATGAACGGGATGCTGTCGTGGAGCGGGCCCGACCCCGACCCGGCGGCCTTGTTCGCCCTGCGCGACCGCTTCGCCCGGCTGGCCGACCGCTGGCACTGGATGCTGCGCGTGGTCGACCTGGTCGCCGCCTTCCAGCTCCGCCCATGGCCGACCGGCGTGACCGGCCAGGTCGACTTCCGGGTCGACGACCCGGTCTGCCCGTGGAACACCGGCACCTGGCGGCTCGGGGTCGCGGGCGGGCAGGGCCGGGTCGAACCGGCCCCTCCATCGACCCCCGCCGCCACGGCTGACATCCGCGGGCTTGCCCCACTGTTCACCGGCTTCGCCGGCCCCGACGACCTGGTCAGGGCCGGCCTGCTGACCGGCTTCGGCCCGGACGCCCTCGACCTGCTCCGGGCGGCCTTCGCCAGCCCCCGTCCCTGGACGGCCGAGTTCTACTGAGCCTGCGGGTCCCTGCTGGCCGACCAGCGCGACCATGGCCACGGTGGCCTGCAGGTGGAACAGGACCAGCCCGGGCTGCTTGGCACGGCGACGCACGGGCGGCGACAGGTCAGATCGTCAACTGTCTCGTCGGTCAACCGATTCCCGCAGCAACACCTCGGCGATCTGGACGGCGTTCAGGGCTGCGCCCTTGCGCAGGTTGTCGGCCACCGACCAGAACAGCACCGCCCTCGGGTCGGCCAGGTCGGGACGGATGCGGCCGACGAACACCCCGTCGGTCCCGGCGCACTCCAGCGGCGTCGGGTACAGCTCAGCCGCCGGGTCGTCCAGCACGGTCACCCCCTTGGCGGCCTGGCAGCCGGCCCGGAACGCGGCCGGGTCGACCGGGCGCTCGCAGACGGCCCGCACCGACAGCGAGTGACCGACCATCACCGGAACCCGCACACAGGTCGGGTGGCTGGCCAGCTCGGGCAGGCCCAGGATCTTGCGCGGCTCGTCCCGCAGCTTCAGCTCCTCGACGGTGTAACCCGACTCCTGGAAGCCCATGCACTGGGGGACGACGTTGAAGGCCAACGGGTGGGGGAACACCTGGCCGGCGGGCAAGGCCGCGGGCCGGCCGCCGCGGCGGAGCAGCTCGCGGTCCGTCACCAGCTTGGCCGCCTGCTCGACCAGCTCGTCCATGCCCTTCTGGCCGGAGCCGCCCGCGGCCTGGAACGAGGTCGGGGTGATCGACTCCAGCCCGAACCGGTCGCGGAGCACGGCCAGGACCGGGGTCATGGCCAAGGTGGTGCAGTTGGGGTTGGCGACGATCCCCAGCGGGTGGTCGATGGCGTCCTCCGGGTTGACGTCGGCGTCGACCAGGGGCACCTGGGGGTGCATGCGCCAGGCGCTCGAGTTGTCCACCACCACCGCGCCGCGCTGGGCGGCCATCGGCCCCCACTCCCGCGACACGCCAGCCCCGGCGGAGAAGAACGCCAGCTCGGCGCCGTCGAACGCCTCGGGGGCGAGCGGCCGGACCTCGACCTGCTCCCCCCGGAAGGCCAGCCGGCGCCCGGCCGAGCGGGCCGAGGCGACCAGCCGGACCTCGCCGACGGGCAGCTCGCGCTCGGCCACCAGCCGCCGCAGGTCCTCCCCGACCGCTCCGGTCGCCCCAACGATCACCGCCGTGGGGAGCCCGGGACCTCCCCTGGCCATCAGCGGACCACCGGCAGCTCGGCGGTGCCGTCGGGGTGCTCGTGGCGGAACTCGGCCTCTTCGGACAGGTGGAAGCGGTCGTGGATGGCCCGCACGGCAACGCCGACGTCGCTGGAGCGGATCACGCAGGAGATGCGGATGGTCGAGGTCGAGATCATCTCGATGTTGACCCCGGCGTCGGCCAGGGCCTCGAACATGGCCGCCGCCACCCCTGGGCTGGACTTCATGCCGGCGCCGATCAGCGACACCTTGGCGATGTCGGAGTCGGCCACCACCTCGGCCGCGCCGACCTCGTCCCGCAGCTGCTCCAGGACCGCCATGGCCCCGGTCAGATCGGCCTTGGGCACGGTGAAGGAGATGTCGGTGGTGCCGCCATGGGAGACGTTCTGGACGATCATGTCCACGTTCACCCCGTGCTCGGCGATGCCGCGCATCACCCGGGCGGCGATGCC